>JANYKL010000098.1 GCA_025361625.1 Acidobacteriaceae bacterium | reverse complement strand
GAAAAAAGCAGAGCCCGGTCGGTGCCTTCCAGTTCGGCAATGGCCTCCCCTGCTGCAGTGCCGGTAGGATTTCCATAGCGCGTGTAGTAGCTGTCTGAGTTGGTCAGGCGCAGTTGCTCTTGCATATCAGACGCTTCGAATGTTGAGCTCTGATAGATCGGGGTATTAATGGGACCGTTTTTCTTCCTCAGGTCTATCCCGCCGCGCACCGCCTCAGTTTCCTGTCGAAATTTATGTCTCTCCATCTAATCCTCCGCAGAAACGTGATTTGCCGCGTCTACCATCACAAAGCAGTAGCCACCGCCGGCATGGGGCCGAAACGGCTCAAATTGCGTCAGCGATTGCTCTTTGACGAGACGCTCGCCAGTGCCGAAACAGGGGACAGCCATTTCGACGATCTCGCATGCCGGCCGCTCACGAGTTGGTCAAACTCCTGCTGCAGTGCTCGCGTCACTGGCCCTGCCTTACCGGTACCGATGACGCGGAAATCGATCTCTCGCAGCGCGATGACTTCGGCAGCCGTTCCACAGACAAAAACTTCATCTGCTATGTAAAGTTGATCGCGTGAGATAGGTTCTTCGACGACCGTGTACCCCCAATCACGCGCCAACGTGATGAGGGTTTCGCGCGTAATGCCTTCGAGTATCCCGGCTCGCGGCGTGGTGTAGATCACGTTCTTGCGGACCAGGAACAAATTCTCACCGGTACACTCTGCCACATAACCGTCGGGACCGAGCATGATGGCCTCGTCGAAACCGGCGCGTTGCGATTCCGTTTTGGCCAAAATTGAGCTTACATAGTTTCCCGAAACCTTGGCCTTCGTCATCATGATGTTGGGATGAAGGCGCGTGAAAGAAGAAATGTTAGCTCGAATACCATTTTCCTTCGCCTCTGCTCCGAGAAACCTCTGCCATTCCCACACTGCGACCATAAAACGAGGCTCGCCAGCCTCAACTGTGAGGCTCATCGCGCCATCGAGAAAGATCATAGGCCGTATGTAACACGAGGCAAACTCGTTGGCCGAAATGGTCTGATTGATCGCGGACTTTATCTGCTCGAAATCGACGGGAAGATCGCGAAATCCGATGATGTGTGCGGAGTCGAGCAGGCGCTGGACATGTTCATCGAGTCGAAGCACAGCCGGACCATTCTCCGTCGAGTAGCAACGAATTCCTTCGAAAACGCTGAATCCGTATTGCATCCCGGCGCTGAGAAATGGAACCACGCCTTCGCTGGCGGGCTTTAGAGAATCATGGACCCAAACATAACTGGCGGCGGACATGTTTTCCTTCCGGTACTAAAAAGTTTGTGGTAACAAACGTGACTTCATTAAGATACCTGCCACCTGCGAGAAGCGGCAAGCCGCCGCCCACGCGTGGCTCGAATCGCCATAGAATTTTAGATTGCCCGCCTGGACATTGGTGGACGGTGCGGGCGAAGCCGTATGATGGACTAACGTTTATACCTTCATGGGGATGAAATCGAATTGTCCTTAGCTCAAAGCCCAGTAGCAAAGTCGGTTCTTCGTTGCATTGCTTGCGGAAATATGCCGAGCTCCGCGGCGCAAGATTTTCGCTGCTCCCTCTGCGGAAATCTGCTCGAATTCACTTTTCGTGCCGCAGACTTGGGCAAAGCTTGCGACCCTCAGGCCTTAAAGTCACTGTGGCTCAATCGATGCGGTTCCCGCAATCCGCTGGATCAGAGCGGCGTCTGGCGCTTCCGCGAATTCCTTCCCGAAATCGCGGTCGAGCATGCCATCACTCTGCGGGAAGGGAATACTCCGATCTACGAGATGCCGCGCTGCGCCCGCTGCGCCAACCTCGATACCTTGTTCGCGAAGCATCAGGGAATGAACCCGACAGCCTCTTTCAAAGACACGGGCATGACGTTCGCGGCGTCGGCCGCGCATCAGGGCGGGTTTCAGTGGGTCGCGTGCGCTTCCACCGGAAACACTTCCGCTTCCATGGCCGCCTACGCAGCGCGCGGCAACATGCATAGCCTGGTATTAATTCCCGAAGGCAAGATTTCGTGGGGAAAGCTCTCGCAGTCGCTCGACTACGGCGCTCTCACTTGCCAGCTACGCACCGACTTTGACGGATGCGTCCGCATACTTAACGATCTCGTTCGGCAGAAGCCGGTATATCTGTTGAACTCAGTAAACCCGTATCGCATCGAGGGCCAGAAAACGGCCGCCATCGAAATGATGGAGCAATTAGCCTGGGATCCTCCCGACCACATCGTTGTTCCGGGAGGAAATTTGGGTAATAGCTCCGCCATCGGCAAGGCTCTGCTTGAGATGTACGAGCTCAAATTAATTACCCGTCTGCCAAAACTCTCCATCATTCAGGCGCAGGGAGCGAATCCCTTCTACCGCAGCGTTCGTGAATTCCAAGGCAAGAAGTTGGAAGCTATGAAGGCCGAAACGTTGGCAACGGCGATCCGCATCGGGAATCCGGCATCGTGGAAGAAAGCACTCCGCGTACTGGAAGCAACGGGAGGAGAAGTAGAAGAGGTGACAGAAGTTGAGATCGCAAATGCCAAAGCCGAGATTGGGTCCGACGGCGTGGGCTGCGAGCCAGCTTCAGCGGTGACATTAGCGGGACTGAAGAAATTGCGTCAGCGTGGATTCGTCAAGCGTGGGGAAACCGTCGTCTTGATCTTGACCGGGCATCTCCTGAAAGATCCGGATTTCACGATTAAATTTCATCGCGGCGATCTTTTCGCTGAAACTTCCTTTGACACGGAATTCGCGCACTCAAGACATCTGCAGCGAGCCCCGGTAATTCTCGACGCCAATCTGGGGGCCGTCATTTCTGTGCTTGAAGAAGCTGAGAGAAATTCGTAGCACTCCGCGCCAAACTCGTGTATAAAAAACAGTTCAATGTTCGCCGCCTTCTGAAGAGCTATCTGGCTCGGCTGATAAGGTTAAAGCCTTTATTTCCAAATGGTTGATGCGTTATTGTTCACCAAGTAGTTTTATCGTTCACCTATGCCTTCGCGTCCCGCATCTCAAGATCGGTCGATCCGGCTAGCCATTCCGGCTAGTTCAGCTAATCTGGGCCCGGCGTTCGATGCAGCTGCTCTTGCGCTCAATTTTCACCTGCGCCTGCGGGCTGAGCGCGCGCCCGATTTTTTTGTTACGGCCACGGGCCGGGACCAGCAGATATGCAGCCGGATGGAAAACCACCTCATCGTGACGACGTATTGCGAAGTGCTTGAGTCGGAGAACCGCAAGATTGCGCCGCTGCGGATTCATATAGAGAATGAAATTCCCATCGGTCGTGGTTGCGGATCTTCCGCCGCAGCGCGCTTAGCCGGCATAGCCCTGGCGGTACATTTCGGTCATCTGCGCTGGAAGAACGATCGCATCGTGGGAGAAGCATCCATGCGTGAGCAGCATCCTGACAACGCCTCTGCGTCGTGGATGGGCGCGCTAACGGTCGCGCGCATGGCGAACCAGGTGCAGGCTCAGGTTGTCGAGGTCAGGCCGAAAGGGAAGTGGCCACTGTTGCTTGCGATTCCGGACGCTCCGTTGTCAACGGAGCAGGCGCGCCGCGTGCTGCCGTTCCAGTATTCGCGCGCCGACGCGGTAACTAACATTCAAAATTCCATGCTGCTGCTGGCGGCGTTCACACAAGATCGTCCCGACCTGCTGTCGTCGGCACTAGAAGACAGAATTCATCAGCCTTATCGCGCGCCGCTCGCGCCTTTGCTTCCAGCCTTGAAAGAGCTTACCGGAGACTCGGGCATTCTCGGGGCTGCGCTAAGTGGAGCGGGTCCATCGGTGCTGGTCTTTCTGGATCCCAAGGTACCCACGAAGCGGGCGAAACAGAGAATTGCAGCCCATCTCACCAAGCGCCGCTTGACCGCTGAACTTATTCTTACTGATATTGCAATGCATGGCGGCCGCGATGGTGGCGACTGGAAGAAACACCACCCTCCGGCAAAGAAAGACTCATTGAAAGCTGGTCTCTAGTTCGGGAGTGCAGAGCCTGTCTCGCCGCGCGATTTAAACGGCCACTCTCCGCGGCGCCACGATCTGACGCAGTAAACGCAAATCCCCACCATCAGGATTACTGCGGCATAACGAATTTCCTTCAGGAAACCCTTGCGCGAAAGAAGAATGAAAATAAAGCTCCCTGCCGCCAGAATCGCCGGTAGAGGATAGAGCCACATGCGGAAGGGGCGCTCGAGATCTGGGCGTCGAACGCGAAGTACGATGACTCCGATACTCTGTATAAGAAATTGCAGAATAATTCGAATCACTACGAGTGCCGCAATTAGGTCTGCTAGTTTCAGAAAGCAAAACAGAATCGCCACGCCCGCCAACGCTAACAACGAGACGTAGGGGATCTGATGAATCGGATGAACGCGAGCAAAGGAGCGAAAGTAGTTGCCATCAAGCGCCGCTGCGTACGGCACACGTGAGTAGCCGAGCATGAGTGAGAAAACCGACGCGAATGCTGTCCACATTACAAGCGCCGAGGCAAATCCGGCGGCACGAGAACCATATACCCTCTCCATAAAAGTCGAAACCACATGCAGGTCGCCGCGCGAAGTCCCAGACTGCGCGAGGTCACGCCAAGGCACCACTCCGAGGATGCTGATGTTCATCACGATGTAGATGCATGCCACCGCGGCGATCGAAAACAGCAGAGCCCGAGGTATCGTTTTTTCGGGATCTTTCACCTCGTCCCCGAGAAAACAGACGTTGTAATATCCCCAATAATCGTACGAGACAATCAGCATCACGGCGCCCAGGCCGCGAAAAAAATCTCGCGAAAAAGAGAACGCTCCCGGCGGAAAGTCGAACGCCTGATGGGCGTTAAAGTGAGTCACGCCAGTGAAGATGATCCAGCCGATGGTGCCCATCACCCCAATCCATAGAAGCGCTGACAGTTTCGAAATTGCGGTGATGCGGCGATATAGCAAGAATGCGGCCAGCGAGCAGACCGCGATCGCGACCACGGTGGCGGGCATTGCAACCGCAGTGATTTGCAGCGGCCCAAGCAGTGGAACTTTAAGCGTCGCAGTGTGCGAGAACCAAATTTTTTGCAGGTTTGGCCAGAAGAAGGAAAGATATTGCGCGAAACCAATTGCTCCTGAGGCAATCGAGAGTGGAGCGCTGAAAGACAACTGCCAGATGAAGAGGAAAGAGACCAGGCGTCCGAGTGTTTTCGGCCCGTAGATCTCTTTGAGATATCGATAGGAACCACCCGAGCCTGGCATGGCCGCTCCAAGTTCAGCCCATACCAGACCATCGCAAGCGGCAAGAACCGCGCCCAGAATCCATCCCAGCATGGCTTGGGGGCCGCCCATTGCGCTGATAACGAGTGGAATTGTAATGAACGGTCCGACGCCGATCATATCGATCATGTTCAGGGCCGTGGCGGATCTAAGACCGATACCGCGAACGAGTTGTGTTTTGCTCTCGATTACGCCGGCGCTTGAGCTTGTCATGTCTAAGTGAGCATGGGAATTCGATTATCAATGTTTCCCACGCCATGCGAAGCGAAGAACCGCTTTTTCATCTCTACTTACGCTTTGCTTCTAACGTTAACCGACTAACGTCAAGCGCAATGGGAACTCATTGCCGAGCACCTTTAGCGGCTAGCAATTAGGTTCACGAACAGCCGTACCGCTCCCGGAACCCCTGCCGGCACTTGCCGAAAAAATGCGTATCCTGTGTAGACGTACGTTCCCTTGCCATAACGAGCGATCAACAACCCGCCCTTCTGCTCGCCTTCCCCGGGGTCGTGCGATTCGAGCAACGGAGTAAACTTGTTGTCCCACTGGCTCATAAAATAAAGCCCCCTCTCTTGCACCCATCCGTCAAAATCTTTCTTGCTGATCTCGTTCGGAAAATGAAAGATTGCGTTAGAGGGATCCAACATCGCGATCGGAGCGTCCTCAACTGAAACCCGCACCCGGCTAAGGGTTGCAGTGTAAGGAGTGAAATTCCCCTTATTAAAGTCAGTTGGCGATGTGTTGTACTGCACCACTAGCCTTCCGCCGGCCTGTACGAAATCGAGTAGTCGTTTGTTGTTAGCGACAACCTCTTTCTGTGTGTCGTACACGCGTATACCGAGCACAATCGTCTGATACTTACTCAGATCTTCAGAGCTCAGGCGCTCGGCAGGGATGAGGGTGACGTCCATCCCGATCTGCTGCAATACGATTGGAATCGTGTCGCCCGCTCCCATGATGTAGCCGACCTTAAGATCTTTAGGAACTTTCACGTCGACGACGCTGACATGCTGCGTCGCCGGCTGGTAGTAGTAAAACGTTCCGAGATCTTCGCGAGTGACAATTGAAAAGCCCTCTTTATAGCTTGTCTCGCCGCTTTTGAAGGAGGCAAAAATTTCTTTCGTGCCCTCTATACGATTGCCGGGAATCACCTTGTAATCAAAACTCTTCTTCTCGCCGCGCTCGCGAAATGCAAGCTGCTTTTCACTCGGCTCTGCTCGCCAGTTCTCGGGCACTATGACTCGCAAATCTCCTTTGATCTCAGCGGGCTTATCGCGACTAGTTTCGGAAGACGAAGAATTTTCATGATAAGGAGAAGACAAGTTGCTGAATACGTCCACTTTCACATTGGGCTGCGGTCCATCCTCTGTGGCGATAACCTGCTCGCCTGGATCAAGCATGACCGAGAATGCCGGCGCCACCGCGACGGGGCGTTCAGAGACCGCACCCGATGCATCTTTGAACTTCGTCATGCAAATGGAGGTTATTAGTTCCAAGCCTTTGGTGGTCCGAGCGACGACTCGCACATCGGGAGGAGGAAAAGAGAGGCCTAAATATTTTTCGTTGTCTATCGTGTTGATCGCTTCGGTCTCGGAATCGTTGCGGTGCCAGTAAGGGCGGGTAAGTGCGGCGAGCGGAGGCACATATACGTTAAATTTCGAGACCAAATCGCTTGCTTCGCTCTTGCTTGATACGAGCGTGGATTTCCATCCGGAGGGAACTTCCAACTCGAGAACAACCTTCTGGGTCGGCTTCGCCTTTGCAGAGAGCCGGGCCGTGACTTCGAAGGAGTGCCCAGGTACCGCCATGAAAGCGTCGTCTGGATTCGCTCCGATGGGCGCATTAACCAATGCATGCAAATCGAGCCCGGCCGCGAGCGCTTGTGCTTGTTCCAACTTCGCGGCGACGCCCTGCAACCTTATCTTGAAATCGTATTTTGCTTTCAGAGACAGTCCGGACTGTAAAATTTGATTCAAAGTAACGGTAATCATTCCGCGCGCCTGCAGCAGAGGACCTTCGGCTGAATATCCATCTTTTTCCGCTGCGACAGATGCTTCATTTATTTTTGATTGAATGTCGGACAGGGACAGCCTAAGCCGCGGAACGTCTTTCGCCTCGCTGCCCAATCGATCCACCAGGCCGGGTAGGGTCAAATCTAGTCCGTCAAAGAAATCCGTCTCGTGTCCGTCTTTATCCTTCGGCGACTCCATAACCGAATCAACGAGCTTGTAGAAGGTAAAGCGGTCACCTGGATCGACCGTCCAATTCGCGGCGCCCTGAGATTGCTGATGGCGAAGTCCCTGCATGGCAAACTCAATGTAGGACGTTCCAAGCAACGGATCGACTGATCCGGTATTCAGTTTCAGGGTGTAATTCGCCGCCTCGCAGGTCATCGCTCCAAACCCGCAGGCATTGCCGATATAGAGCTTTTTCGGTTGCCAGGTTTCAAGGCCTTCTTTGATTTGTTCGGGAAAGCGATTCGGATTGGCCGCGGCGCGAAATGCCTCGCGAGTTAAAATTGCGGACGCCTGGTGGTGGCCGTGACCATCGCGGTCGGTCCCTGAGAACCGCGCGACCAATACATCGGGACGAAAAGTTCGAACGACTCGAACCATATCTCGCAGCGCAATGTCATGGCCCTTCCATTTCTGAAAAGTTTCATCGGCATCTTTCGAATATCCGAAGTCGGCCACTCTGGAGAATCTTTGGTCGACTCCGTAATAACGGTCCGCCGCCAGAAGCTCAAGTGTGCGCAGCACGCCCAACGCGTCAAACAGATTGCTCCCTAACTTGTTCTGTCCGCCCTCTCCGCGATTGAGTGTCATCAGCATGGTCTCGACCCCCTTGCCGCGAGATTCGAGAGTAAGCATGCCGCCATCTTCATCATCGGGGTGCGCGGTTGTTTGCATCAGGCGGCCGGTGGTCTGCAAACGGCGGAGCATCAGTTTGAGGCCATTCGTCCCGGTTTCTTGCGGCAGGGGATCGTAGAAATGGTCTGCCTTGTTTTCGGCTGGCTTCTTGTCGGGAGCTTGCGCGAACACCCAGGAAAGACTTGCGACGACTACAAACACAAGGAGGAAAAATCTGCTTGCGAGAAATCCTGTTGTACGGAAACTTTGCGCTGGCACTCTAAAGATCACCATCGAATAGGGCTACCCCGATTGATTAAAGGCGAACGGACGATCGCCCCTTCAAGAAACCATAATTGTACTTGGATTCAGCTCTCTGGCCGCAGGAGTCTTAAAAGTTTGCGGGGGTGAACTGGGGTGGGCCGAACGGAGTTTCAACTGCGGGCGCGAAGTTCAGCCTCTGCCGCAAAATGACTGAAAAATGCGCCAAGCTAGTTAACAGGGGAGTGGGAATCTATACCCAGGTGTTTCATCTTCGATTGAAGCGTAGTTCTCTTCAACCCAAGCCGCATGGCGGCGCCCTGAGGACCACCGATTTTTCCATGGCTTTCGCTCAAAGCGCGCTGAATGTAATGTCGCTCAGCTGACTCTAGGGTCTGATCTTTTTGCCATTGTTTCGGAGCGGGCTGAAGAGCGTTCAGCGGCGCAACCAGCACCGTGCCTTCGGTTAAAATCACGGACCGTTCGACAAAATTCTCAAGCTCGCGCACGTTGCCCGGCCAGTTCGAAGCGACCAAGGCGTCCATTGTCTTCTTAGGAATGCTGGTTATTGTCTTATTCATTTTGCGGGAACACTTTTCCACGAAATGTTCGACCAGAGATCGAATGTCTTCACGCCGTTCCCGCAAGGGCGGAACGGAAATCGGAAACACGTTCAGTCGATAGAACAAATCGCTCCTGAACTCGTTCTTCTGAACGCGATCGGCCAAGTTGCTGTTGGTGGCGGCGATTAAGCGAAAGTTTACTTTAACCGTGTTGTTACCGCCGAGACGTTCAAACTCTTGGTCCTGTAAGACCCGCAGCAGCTTTGGCTGGAGGGCCAGGGCGATCTCCCCGATTTCGTCGAGAAAGAGTGTTCCGCCGTCCGCTAGTTCCAAACGGCCGATCTTTTTGCAGATCGCGCCGGTGAAAGCTCCCTTCTCGTGACGGAATAATTCACTCTCAAGCAGGCCGGAAGGAATAGCCGCACAATTCATTTTGATGAAACTGTTGCCTTGCCGTTGACTCAAGCGATGAATGGCACGCGCCACCAACTCTTTGCCAGTTCCAGTTTCTCCCAGCAGCAGCACGGTAGCGCTGCTCGAAGCCACCCTGCCAACTTGTCGCATGACGTCGTGTAAAGGCTGGCTTTGCCCAATGATTTCGCCAAAGCCAAGCTCATTATCGATTTCTTTCTCTAGATAAAGCTTTTCTTCGGTAAGTTTTCTCGTTGCCTCGCGCAGTGCATCCGTCGTCTCACGAAGCTCTGTAATTTCCATGCTCGCGCCGGTAAGGCCGACCACTGTTCCCGCGGAGTTCAAAACCGGCTCGATCGTGGTATCGAAATATCGCTTCTTGCCTTTTATTGTGGCCTCAATTTCGCCGCGTTCGCCGGCGCCTGTTTTCAATATTCGGTTGCGGACCTCGACAATCCGAACCGCATCTTCAGGCGCAAACACTTCGTCGAGCCTCTTCCCAATTGCATCGAGACCCACAGTCAGTTGGGAATTGTACATCCACGTATAGCGTAAATCTCGATCCTGGTTGAAAACTACGATC
>JANYKL010000046.1 GCA_025361625.1 Acidobacteriaceae bacterium | reverse complement strand
AAAGTAATCTGATTCGATCGCGTGAAGGGAAAGTTTCATGGGACTAATGCGCGTTTCAAACTTTGGCAGGACTTTTGCACGCTCCGTTGCGCTATTTCGGCTTAAGGCGAATGTCCGTGTACACCCGGTGTAGGGGTTTAGGCAAGCCCACACGTTGCAATTAATCTTGACCTAAAAATCAAGCAAGCATTTCTGCGAACCGAAGGACTGATTTGGCGCGTGAATGCCGGCCCGGAAGGGATCACACGCTGCGTGATTTTTTATGTTGGCCGGAATGGATCACGCCCGGCATAACATTTTCCGGTCCCGTGATGCTCAAGAACGGGGCCAGCTTCATGAAGTTTGGACGGGCGTCAACGACGTGAAATTGAGCATAGATTACGAGCTAACCATGGCTTGGCACTGTTGCGCTCAACAGCTTGGCGTTTGGTATTCGGGATGTCGCTGTGCTTACCACTTTCAGGTCCAAAATCTAACCGCTCCAAAGTGGATTAAAACGTGAACTTCACCGCGAGCTCGATTTGCCTCGACGGAACGCTGTTCTGAGTAATTAGCCCGGCATTTTGAACCGGCGTTCCGGTGCCATCGAAAACGGTGTTGTTGTCATTCGGAGGTAGAAAATTGGGATGATTGAAGATGTTGTAAATCTGCGCCCGGAATTGCAGATTTGCGGTCTCCGAAAAATGCTTCAGCGGCACGTTTTTGTAAATGGAAAGGTCGGTGTCAAGCAGCCCAGGGCCAATCAGCTCATTGCGGTTGGCGTTGCCCATCCTATTCTGTGGGCTGGGGAAGGCAAAGCATTGCAACTTGATGTAGTTTTGAATGTTGCCAGGATTTACCAACGTACCACAACCTGGACCCTTCAAACGATCCGGAAAGTCAAAGGGCACCACGCTGTTAAGACCTAGGGGATCACCAGCGATTGCAACACTGAAAGGCTGGCCGCTGCTGGCGTGGAAGACTCCCGAGATTTGCCAGCCGTTCGTCACCCAGCCTGCAGCTCCGTGGAAACGGCGAACGTTCGGGATATCCCAGACCGCGTTAAGGGAGAGATTGTTTGTGATGTTCGTGTCGCAAGGACCGCGATGGGTTCGCGGATCAATATAAAGCGTAGCCGCAAGTGAGTTTCTGTATTGATCAGAAGCGGCTGATCCGGAGCTGGTATCGATACATCTGGACCAGGTATAGGAAACTTGGCCTTGCAGTCCATGCGACAGCCGCTGATTCAACTGAGCCTCCAGGCCGTGGAAGTAGGCGTCGGAGCTCCAATTTGCCTGGAGGACGCGGCCGACTAGCGGATCGACAACCGTACCGCTGCCGATCGGAGTCGGCCAGAAATATCCCGCTGCCGTATGTTGCACCGGAAGGACAATGTTTGCGTCGTCTGTCTGATACCACATGTGAACGCCACGGGAGCCTACGTAAGCGATCATCGCAGTCGTATTGTGCATGATCTCGCGCTGGACGTTTAAGTTCCATTGCATGACGTAATTGCGCGGCGGATTGAATCGGATCACATAGACCCGATGATCGCTCGGCAGATTCGCAATATCCTGAAACGCGCCGGTCGGATAGGTAAAGGGGTAGGGATAAATGGTCCCGGCTGGCGGCGAATTATTCCCCGAAACGTTCTGCGCAAAGGGATAGGAAGCGTCGACGCCACTTCCCATTTCGACAATTAACGGCAAAATGTCATAGACGCCAAAGCCGCCACGGACTGACGTCCTGCCACTTTTGAAGGGATCCCAGGCGAAGCCGACCCTTGGCTCAAAATTGCGATGGGTAGGATTCGCGAGGTAGGGGTTACCCAGAGATGGGGTGTCACCCGCCAGCACTCGCAAGTTGGAAAGCTTGCCATTGGTTTCAGAAGGAATTGTAGCTCCCTCATAGCGAACTGCGAGATTGATTGTGAGATTCGGCTTTAATCGTAGGTCGTCCTGGAAATAGGCCCCATAAATACGTTGCCGCAAGTGCCGCGGCGTGATTGTGCCGGGGATCGTGGCCAGTAGGTTCAAAGGGCGGTTCGCAATGAAATCCGGAAGCGTGTTGAACTGGAAAAAGCCGCCAGGAGTGTCCGCCGAGAACTGATTATCACGGATCACTTCTATATTCGCGCCGAATTCGAAAGTATTTCTGCCGACGGTACGGGAAACATCGTCGTAGGCCTGGTATGAATTCCAGCGGAAGAGCAGAGGATTCGCTGAAGTCAATCCACCGGAGAACGTGACCAAGCCGGGCGCCTGAATTTGACCCGCATCAAAACCCGGCACAAATCCGTAAGAGGGATCAGCCGCAGCCTTATTGATCGCGGTGGAAGAATAGGGCGACCCAGCATTATCGCGGTTGAAACCGATATGAAGTGCGTTCAGAGTTGAAGAGGAAAACAAATGAGTCTCGAGGATCGAAACTGTTTGCCTACGAGTCTTGCTCAAGATGATTTTAGTGTCGAGTTCGTCGTTCTGAGAGACTGGGCTATTGTCATACATGTAGCTAGCGGCCATCGAATCTTTGTTCGTAAAATTCTGATCGACCTTGACCGTAAAGTAATCTTCGCTTGAGATCTGGTTACTCGAAAAAGCATAGTTTCCCGTGTCCCCGGCAATATCCTGCGTGGGAAGTGGGTAAAAGGCGTTAATGAAGCGCGCAATCGCAGGGTCTGGTGTTACGTTTTGCGTAGGATCGACAAAAATACCTGCTCTCGCGTTGGCGGTGGGGACCGCCGACAGCGCTACTTGTGATAGGTTTTGCCGAACGCCTTCATAATCTCCGAATATAAATGTCTTGTTCCTACGTATAGGGCCGCCCAATGTCCCGCCGAATTGATTTCGAGAAAAAGGTAGTTTCGCGCTGCTTTCAAAAAAACCTTTCGCGTCTAGGGCACTATTGCGCACAAATTCGTAGAGGCTTCCATGCAATTCGTTCGTGCCGGAGCGGGTGACGGCGCTAATCACGCCGCCGGACGTGCGCCCGAACTGCGCCATGGGATTGGTCGTGATCACCTGGAATTCCTGAATGGCGTCGACTCCAAGATTGCCACCCAAAACGCTGCCCGGCCCGGCGTTCGAGTAATCGTTGATGTTGATGCCATCAAGAAGATAGCTATTTTGCTGCGGTCGACCCCCGGAAATGCTGAGCTGGCCCCCCAGTCCGCGCTTCGGACGATCACTTGCCGTGATCGGAGGTTGCGTCTGAATTACGTTGACTCCAGGGGTCAATGACGCGAGGTCGGTCCAAGAACGTCCATTCAATGGGAGATCCCGAACACCCTTGCCTTCAACCACGCCACTGAGGGCCGATGAGGTCAGGTCGACATTGGGCGGGGCGTCAGTCACCTCGACTCTGTCATTTACGCCACCAACTTTCAAACTGGCATTGAGAACAAGTTCCGCTCCGACGTTGAGAGTCACGTTTTTGTTGATCTCGGTGGCGAACCCGGCTGCCGAAATTTTGATTGCATAAGTTCCGGCGGGGATGCTTGGGGCGTTGTAAAGACCGGTGGCGTTGGTGGTAACTTCGCGGGCCACGTTGGTTTCAAGGTTCGTAATTTCAACGTTTGCCGCTTCGATCGCTGCACCGGAAGCGTCGGTGATCGTCCCGGAAAGTCGGGCGGCGCTAACTTGGCCGGCGGAAATTAAGGAAAGGAAAAGAACAGCCAAAGTAACGAACGCCGCGCTTCGAACTACCCATCTCACTTGCCACTCTGGCATAAGCCCCCTGTGTGACCAATGTTCCGATATTATGCTAAGAAATGCACTTGGTCGCAAATTAATGAGATGTTCGAGGAGATCTAACACTAAGCAAGGTGCAGCTTCGCCCGTGGAGAAATATTGAGATCGGAAAAATTATATTTTTCGCGCCGAGCTTTTATATTGACCGGTGCGCCTGCAGTTGCTCTGGGCCTCGGGACACTATCTCTGCCCATCGCGGTAGAGGCAAAGAACGCTGACGCGTCGAAAGCCGCGGTCGGAGCCGCAAAAATAGAGAGTTCGGAGTTTTGGGCAAAGCGTGGCGACGTCTCTCTTTATTTGTTTCGCAAGCGGCTGGGCGGTCTTGACATTCCTCATGCTACCCGTCCCATTTTGTTTTTGGCTCATGGCTCCTCGGTTTCGTCGCGGCCAACTTTTGATCTGAGTGTCCCAGGCCACGGCGAATATTCGCTGATGGACGTATTTGCAAGATTTGGATTTGACGTTTGGACGATGGATTTCGAGGGCTATGGCAAGTCATCAAAAACAGAAGGCAATTCGGATATCGCGACCGGGGTCCTGGATTTGAAGGCTGCTGCAGAGGTCATGCGTAAGGAAACGGGGCAAGAAAACTTTCACCTCTACGGAGAATCGTCGGGAGCACTAAAGGCAGGCGCGTTCGCGATGGCTGAACCGAAGCGCGTTGGGCGCTTGGTGTTGCTATCTTTCACCTGGACCGGACAGGGATCTTCGACACTAGCTAAACGGGCCGATGCCGTCGAATCATATCGAACTCATAATCGCCGCCTGCGCAATCGAGACATGATTCGAAGTATCTTCACCCGGGATAAGCCTGGGACCTCCGACCCCGCGGTAGCGGAGGCTATGGCCGATGCTGAGTTGCAGTTCGGCGACAGCGTACCAACCGGTACTTATCTCGACATGACTACAAAACTGCCAATTGTTGAGCCACAAAAAGTGTTGTCACCAGTATTGATCGCACGAGGCGAGTACGACGGGATTGCCACCGAGGAAGACCTGCTCAATTTCTTTCGGAAGCTTCCAGCACCTGATCGGCAATTCGTTATTTTACCCGGAGCCGGTCACTCGGTTGCCTTAGGTATCAACCGCAAGCAATTCTGGCATGTAATGCGTTCATTTCTAGAGATGCCGCCGCGACTTGACGTTTAAAAGTCCGGGAACGATAGAGCGTTTTGAGGGCAAACCTTTCGGGGGTTATCAACTACGAGCTCGGGGCACATGCGCCCTCAAATAGCTGCGGCGCTAATCTCCTGAAATGATCTAGCTCGGTCTCGAGATGTAGAAAGCTCGCTCCCGCATCCCAGGCCCGGGCAGCCAGGGAATATAGCTGGCTCACTTCAGAGTTTGAAGGGCCCGCGGGCAATTCCGGTTTTGACGAAGTTGGCAACATTAAAGACCCTCAGTGCGACTGGGCGTTGCGGTCGCTCTTCGCCGGGCTCGACCGCAGCCTCTGTCCAGGCTCCTGAAAGACAATAACCCAAACCTACTGTATTGCGCGGTGTCTGGACTCGGAGAGATAACTCACCAAGATCGCTGGACTCCTATGATGGACGGGTTTGAGCGAAACAAGAACAAACATCTGGATTATTGGCGTAAGTGGGTTGCGACGAATGTGAATTAAAACTCCCAGTGCGGAAATTTGCAAGTCCCACGCCGAGAGTTAGATCATTTAAAGCGAAGGACAGGTCCAAGAAAACAATAACCAGCCGTGACGCGTTCCGCCATCAGGTCACCGTTTTCATTTGTAATATCAAACCCCCGACGAAGATGAAATAAGCTGCGAATCAAACCTCGACCGTCCGCGCTTACGATTCCGAATGGAATAGTCATTGCTATGGCGAACAGCTAGTCTGAGATGGATCACCGCAAATGTACCATCGCTCTGCAGCCGATCCGGAGCGGATCACGAAGACATCATTGTCTATCCAGCCGTCTCCTCCGGGACTCGCTCCCAAGTGCGTTGGAACGTATTCGATCGAACCTAATGTGCCGTCAACATTGCGATTCACGATGGCTGTGTACTCTGGTGCAGGAATGATCAAGTGATTGGCGGTCATTTGAATGTCCTGTCCAAAAAAGCCGCTAAAGCCGGCTGTATCAGATCCCAGAACGCTTCGTGGCAATGCGATCTGACTGAGGACTGCAGTCAATGGAGCGGTGGGCGTACTTATATCAATTGCGAATAGATTCCCATTAAAAAGTGTCGTGAAGAACAATTGACGAGTCGCAGGATCAACAACAGCCCCGATAACGCGCCCCGTGGGAAGAGTTGAGGGAGGTAAACGGAGGACCGATGTTACATTTGACGGAAAGCCGAGATCCCAAACAAAGAAATTGGGTTGGGTGTTGCCGGTTTGCGCAAACACCCATATATATCGTCCATCGCTAATCCATTCAGTTACGTGAGAATTAAGCAAAATTCCGTTGTTTAGTTCAGGTTGTAGAATTTTCACCATCGCCGGGGAGGCGGGGTTTACTACATCGAAAAGAAGTAACCCGGCTTGGTCCCCGGCGACTCCTATTAAAGTTGACCCGGGAACGAAGCGGACGCTGAACGCATCAAATTTCAAAATAGCCGTATTTGTATAATCAACTTGGCCTAGCTGGACGGGACTAGATCCATTCACATCCCACGTGCGCAGGCGTAACCCGATATACCTAGGCATCGAAGGGCCGCCTTACAAAGTCTCTCTCCCCTCCGTGTGACGAAGGACGGGTAAATATAAAGACCCTTGAACTCCGCGCTGTTTAAGTAATATTTTCTTCTTTCACTTTCTTTACTTTGCAAATGGTGCAGGATTGGAAGCGATGGAACAGGCGCTTCCAACGCGGCCAGCTCTGTTTCTCGGACTCATGTTTGTAGTGAAGCCATCTCGATTCAGAAAACTTCTTTCGAACTTCTGGGTCACTTATCCCCATCTCATTGCTCGGTTGCCAGCTTAAATAGGCCATCGGCTCTGCCGTGGTTTATAGGAGATACGCACTTTAATGCTGACTGAAGCAAAGGGCAATCAGCTGGCTGCTGTAGTCACTGACGCTTTTTCTCAAGATGCCGTTCAGCTCGGCCGCGAAGCGCTCGTTAGCGTCGCGGCGCGTTCGAAGGCAGAGCCTTCACAAACACCATCTCCGAGCTGAAAGTATTCGGCAATGAGACAAGCACTCCACCGGTTAACAGCTCATCACCACGAAACGTGCGTTCTTTGGATGAGCCATCATGAAAACTAATCTGGTAGCTCCCAAAAGTAAAAAAACTGCAAACATGGGCCGTACCTGAACTTTGGTCCGCCGGCTGGCCATTTCAAGAATCAAGGACAGTGTCTCAGCTATGTCGAACATCATTAGCATCTTTTCAACATTGATCTGAGGCTAATTGAAAAAATAAAAGATCATCGTAGGCGCATCTTGTTCCCCGTCTTGAACAACAGGTGGACACGTCGACGCCCGCGCACGCGGGAGCTTCCTCGCCTAGCAATGGGGCACTATCCCTACAAGATGGATGGATGAAATAGAACCTGCTTGTCCAACAATTGCGGGTCGTGTCCAAGAACGAACTCTCGCCGTAGCCGTCACATGTCAGTGTCCCCATCTCTCACGACGTCACATGGAACACCTTGCTGCTCTTTAGGGTGCGCGGTCCATGATGAATATGGTCGTCATTGGAGATTGTTAACGACAACAACTGACACCGGATTGCTCCCCGCAGGATAGGGGGAATCGAGCAGCGGAACGATGACACCGCTTGTCTTATTTACTCCAAAACTGGACAACGTGTTCGAAATGTTGTTCGCGGCATACAGAAAGCTGTTAGAGAGATCAATACCCAAGCTGTATGCTCCCGAAACTCCTCCAAAAGGCGATCCGGAAAGCGCCCTTATACTGCCCCGGTTGTCAAAAATCTGGTATGCGAGAATTGTGTCGGCGGCTCCGAGGTAAACCCTCTCCCCAAGAGCATCGATTATTATAGATTTTGATGGACCTGCACCTGCAAATGGCGAGCCGTCGAGTGCCATTAATTGTCCCGTCACCGAATCGATTGCGTAAGCGGAAATATTTTGTGAGAACTGATTAAGTACGTACAAATACTTGCCGTCGGGAGTTATCGACATAGCAGCGGGCAATGTAGCGGTGCTAACAGATGCTACTTGGGTCAATCCGCCATTTCCTGGATCAATGACAAAAGTGGAAACGGTGTTTGATTGCGAATTTGCCACATAAAGAAACTTGCCTCTCGGATCAATCACAGTAGCCTGCGGGCCCGACTCAGAGCTTGTGAAAGGCGAACCTGGTACCGACGCTAGGACTCCATCGGAGCTGATTACAAAACCTGCAATTGTATTTGACGAAACGCTGGCCACATAGACGTAGTGAGCCCCGGTATCCACTGCGACGGCGGAGGGTTTCCCATTTAATGGGTACGGGGAGCCTGCAGCAGCCGAAAGTACCCCGGTTTCTGAGTTGACATTGAAGGCTGAGACAGTATGACTGCCAGCATCAACTGTAAAGGCGAACGCACCACTAAAATCAGACACTATCGCTAGGGGTGAGGCTCCTGTGGTGTAAGGTGAGCTATCAAGTGGAAGGAGCGAACCCGTCGCGGACGTAACGTGATACCCCCAAATATTGTTTGCGGCAGAGTTGCACTCGTAAACGAATCTTGCTGAGTAAGTAACCGCGGTACCACCTTTCGCGAGAGCTATCGATATCGCATTTCCGCGCGAGCGAGTGCTGCTTTCGTTATAAAGCGTTCCATTCGTTCTTATGCCCAGAACTACAACTTCGTTCGAATCGTAATCAGCAACGTAAAGCAAAGGCTCGGTCGGGCTAATGGTTAACGCTAGAGGCCCTGAGTTTCCGGTAACAAACGGCGCGGCAATCAGACTCAGGGTGCCCGTCGTGGGATTTATGGCATATTGCGAGATGGTTTTGTCTGCGGAGTTCGCGACGTAGAGAAAAGAATTTTTGTTCACGGCGGCCACGGGGATCGAACCTGCGGGAAAAGGTGAACCGGAAACTTGAGCCAGCGCTCCCGTCACAGGATCGATCGCATAGCCAGAAATATTGCCTCCACTTCCATTTGGAACATATAGAAATTTCCCGTGCAGCGCGATTTCCACACTTTGGGGTTTAAAGCCGCAAGGAAATGGGGAACCCTGTATCTGAGTTAAAGCACCGCTGCTCTGATTTACCGCAAGGGCAGATATGCTGTCCGAGTTCACGTTAGTTGCAAACAAAAAGGCGCCGGTCGGTTCGAATGCTGCCGCGGTAGGACTTCCACCGAGTACGGTATGAAGTAAGCTCAAAGTACCGGTATTGGGGTTGATCGCGTAGATCGACAATCGGCTCCCGGTTGCTGCAACAATGAACCTGCCGCTCGGATGCATGATGACTTTAAACACGGCTCCCAAATGGAAGGGGGATCCGGGAACCGCGGTGAGTTGGCCATTGATAACATTTATCGAGTAACCTCCAATTCCAACTCCTCCTTCCGCGACGTATAAAAAGGTTTGCGCAGGTGTGACGACTAATGATCGCGGGTTGCTACCTTTGCCTGTATAGATGTATCCGGCCGAGCGTAACCGAGCTCTCTCTATGGCGAAGATTGAGACCGTATCATCCTTATTGTTGGCGACATACGCAAAGCGAGCAAAGGTAGGAGTACTCGCTTGAAGAAGGGTTGGCAACGCCACGAGGAGTAGAGTTGCGAAAACGCGCTTTGAAAAGGCTACCTTCATTCCAGCTACTCGGGTGCGCTGATTCTGTCGCCACCGCAGTGTACCGAATCATATTGCGCAGACTCTGCGATCTTAACCTTTATTGCCAAGGCTCGACTGGGTGCGACCTTCTCACGGTTAAGAGCAAGCGACCTCGCGTGCTCTTTGAATTGCGAGCTTTGCCAGACTTCACTTTTGGCACTTGCTACAAACGGGTCGATCTAATGCTAGCACCAATTCTTAGGCCGAGTGCTTCTGTGTGACCAGATCGGTAAGCATTGAGTGGGCGGCTGTCGTATCGCTTAAAACCTTCAGCGGAATTCTTCGAAAACCCGGATCCTCTGGTTGGAAGAATTTGAAACTTTTCTGAAGCACCGGAAAGAGTCCGAGCGGACCAGCTGATGATACATGATCCTCTACTCAAGGTGTGGAAAATCCAACAGCGAACCTAGCCAACTTCTGTCCTTATCAACCTTTAACTTCGACGACCCGATGAGTTGCTTACATAAGTCTCTGGTGCTGCCATTATTTGGGCAGCCCTGCCGAAATAATGGCAGCACAAATTCCTTATCACCTATTTTTGTTTAGTCGCAATCTATTTAAAACGAAAAGTGAATGGCAGTAGGAGTGCTTGGACTATTGACGATAAAGATATGAACAGCCGTGATCAACACCCAGACCGACAAGCGGTTGAATATGTAGCGTCGCTCTTGCAAGTACGCAGAGTGGAATTGGAAACGTTGAAATTCAAGCGTTCCCGACAACTCATTTCGTCTGACGAGTATCTCAGCTGTCGGCAATCTCTTTTGGGTGCGCTAACTGAACTTGAAACGCTCCTATGCGCAAGATTTGCTGGTCTCGAAAAGTGCGCAATGACGATTCATTACGATTAGTCTAAAAGCCTTAACGACTATGAACCTAGAAACTTTAGCCCTGTCTAGGTAATTTCGTAAGAGAAGGTTAGCGCAACAGGGCAGGGAGCCAGGGCCGCATGTGCCGGTTGTAGATGCCAAATCTATGCCCCCGCTTGCCAACAGGTGATCTTTCGTCTTACGTTCGTTGAGGGGCCGAAGGATTTTTTCTTGTTCTTTTGCAAATCTGCGATAGGTATAGCTCGCTCAGGAGCGGCGCGTACCTTCAAATTCAAAAATCCATTCTTAATTCCAGCCATTTAGTAACTATTAATCTTAGTGCCATCGCTAGGCGTGGAAGGTGCAGCGTGCGAGCGCCTTGGCGCCACGTATGACAGATGTGCTGAAGCTGTTGACCAACGTAGACCCATCAGCATCAGACCTTGCCAATATCTCAGCAGATCAAACGCCAGGTAAACATCAGCATCGGATCGCTTGCGGTTCGTTGCGAATGCCTTGCGGATTCCTCGCCGCTCGCATTCCAGCTTGAACACTTCCCGGCTTGCAACCGCTCGATACGTTCACAATCCGCGCAAAATTCTAAAAAACTGGTCAAGTAACGACCTCTTGACATTGCTTACAATAGAGAGCACTATGTTGTCGCATTTTCCCTCGCTACGCCCCTTCATCATCCGGGGTTATCGCGTTATCGGACTGCAGCTGCGCGGCTGCTCGTGTCTATCAGATCTGTTGGAGGTCATCAATGAATCACATTCGTCTATTTCTGATTCTTTATTTTGGAGTGTTCGGCATAATTGCAGTCACATGCAGCGCAGCACAGGGCGTACCGCCCTACCCAAATGCCGTTACAGACCGGTCAATCCGTCTCGAAACTCCTATGGTGCCGCCTGCAGTAGGCACGATCTTCACTGATCCAGAATTCGGTTCCACAATAGTTCGCGCGACGGACCAAAACACGAACTTCAAGATGCCGCGCAGTTATATACGGAATGAAGGCAGTGGCCAAGCGAATGAGTGGAGCAGTGATACGCGCAAGTTCTATGCAATAGGAGCAGGTGGGTACGAATTTGCTTTTGGTTTTAACCCATCGACGATGCAAGTGAGCTCTCTTCCCAATGCAGCTCCGGGAGGCGGCTTTTTGGTTCCTCTTCGGGAAGGATCTTCATTCAGCTTCACTGATCCGGATTTGATTTATGGAACGACAAATAAGAACCCGCTTTCGATAACAAGCTATCGATTCTCAACTGGTGTATCTAGGACGGTGATCGACACTACTACATGCGGAGCGCAACCCCCGCTCGTTTTCAGCCGCACAATAGTCAGTGATGATGATGTCAGCCTTTCGGGAAATGACACTCGGATGTCTATCTCAGAAGGGGGTCCGCAATCAGGCAAGCATCCTTTTGTTGTTGTCTATGATAAAAGTCTAGGCTGTCGGTGGTATAACACCCAGACCGGGCAAATTGGAGGCCAATGGGGTCCCGCTGGTCCGGCAACACCTCCCGCAAGTTTTCTGGTCCGTCATGCGTACCTCTCTCATAGCGGCAAATATGTCAGAATCTTGGTGAACAACATTGGCTGGTATGTTTGGGATGTTAAGACACTTAACGTAACACCATGTAATGTACATACCCCCAATCTTCGCTGTGGCGGCTATGGCGTGGGCGGGTACAATTCGACCGTCAACTCTTTAGGAATTACGGACGGGATGAATATAGGAATCCGACCGTATTCTAACTTGCAAGCGATTACCCCTCTTGTCTCCCCGCTCGGACTTCAACCCAATTTCGGCCAAGAAAAACACTTCACATGGAGCAACGCAAACAAGAATGACAGTGTGCCGGTCTGCCTGTCCGGCTACAGCTATGACGGGGATACAGGGATCACCGAACCCTACGATGGTGAGATCATGTGCATCGAGACGGACGGCGTTGCGTCAACCGTGTGGCGTTTCGCGCATCATCGAGCGGTCTGGCTAACGCCTCTCGAACAGACGCAACCGCTAGGAAATGTCTCAGACGACGGGCGGTTCTTTCTATTCACGTCAGGCTGGGATGGGCAATTAGGGACAGACTCTCAAGGCTTGCCTCGATCTGATGTTTGGATCGTGAAATTGGATTGAAATCGAGTCTCGACCGACTGACTAGACCGGGCACAGCAGTCCGCCATCAACCAGCACGATCCAGAAGATCGGCAGGAGCTGATTATTATCCGATTCGCTACACGGTAATGCTTGCGGAGCTTCAGAGGCCCAAAGTTTGACATGCCGCTGTACACGTATCCCAGTAATTGATCTCGAGAATGGTCTCACGCTCGCGTTCGAACAGCTTTTCTCTCCCCGCCCATTGTGTATAGGCGCGGTTACGAATCTTTGACCATCCCGCATGATCCTGCAGATAGGGATTGTGCGATGACCCGCCGTTTCCTTCGCTTTTCTCTGCCTTACGAACCGAACCCGGATCAGCGAGCATCTAACATTCATACACACCTGATGCAGTTGGCTCAAAAGGTCTTGAATTTTGTTCCTATCTAACTCATGGCGTAGCGTCTTTCGAGTTATTAATCAGACGGGGCGGATGAGCGGGTGCGCCCAAGCAAATCGTAGCTGTTAAAAAAACTGGGTATGTACTTCAGTAATCTTCCCATGAATCTTCGCATTCTTATAAGATGATCGTACCAGTTGTCTGCTCTCGAGCCCCACGGTCGATTCCGATACGACCGCAGTAATCTTAGAACTCGTCAAAAACGTATTCCCTGAAGCGTGTCTGACAAACATCGTAGGCCGAACCAACCTCCACGCAGTCGGCGGAGCTAATTCGGCACAGGCTAACGTCTTGGCGGGAATTATGAAGCGCGATCGCGACCTAAGAGACCTTGTCAAACTTTACTCCGATGAGATGAAGCCGGTTCCGACAGGGGGTAAGAAACTTCCCGACGGCAGTGTTTTGGAGGTCGTTCGGAATGATGTAACCAGTAAAGTCGAATTGTTGCATTGGGAAGACGGCGAGTCTGCAATTTCAGCCGAGTTTTTTTGCGGCGGGAAACGCTATGTTCCTAGCCACGAAGCAGTGCATCTTAAGTGGCTGCCGTCGGGAGCAAGCTCATATCTCTCAACCCGCGACCTCTTTGAAGAATTGCAGGCGTTCATTGTGCTCGGGCTTAACGCGTCAAGCGAGTCCGCGACGCAGCTTGCCCATTTTTGTCTTGCGTCGTTTTTTGGAGACGTGATTGCCCTTTTCTAATGCTATCGGGTGACAGTATGGGCGCTGCTTCTTTGCTGCGTCTGCTTGGCTGTATCACCTACCATGCGTTGCTCTTGGCTGATTGCGCAACTAACTCCACCGCTTACGAGCTGAGGCCGACTCGACTGATACTACAAGCCGATTCTCGCGTAGATGCCTTGCTAGCTCCATTGCAGTTCCCCGGTTTCGCCATTTCGGCTCGCGGTCTGAGACAAGTCAGCGGAGCTGTGGCTCTTTACGTCGGCGATTTCGAATTGCGTTCGCGACACCTTGAGGCAGCGTTATTCTTTCCCGTGCCGCCCACCTTACGCTTCTTCTCGCCGCAGGATGAATTGCGTAATGCGCTCAAGATTAATGAGTTACAAAATCGGCTTCTTCAATATAGGCTGCAAAACTTAAATGCGGTGATGGTGTCAGATTTCGACGTGCCAACTCTCTCAGGTTCGAGCCGGGTAGTCGCTCAGATGTTAGGTCAGTGCATAGTTGACGCGCCGGGTTGCCAGGGGCGGGTCGCTAACTTATTGCAGTCGCGCGATGAAGAGTCTCGAGTGGAGCGGTCGAGCGGTTTAGACGCAGTCATTATTGAGGCCTTGGTAGTCCTATGCCACGAGCAGAGGCCTTCCGTTCACCTCGGTGAAGTTGCCGAAATCGCGAATGCTCTTCTCACCCGCAATGAAGAAGTGTTGAAGCTTAAGCCGCGGAAAGTTAGTGCCATTATGAAAAAGATGGGACTAATTAGCTGCCGCTTGGATTCGGGCGGCCGCGGCATCTATCTTCTTCGCGAGCAATGTGCCCTCATCCACCGCCTAGGTTCTCATTATGGCGTTGCAAGCTTGGTTCAGGGATTGCCGGGTTGCCCTCATTGTCGAGATAAATGAGGTCGGTGCGGTTCACATTCTGCACTTGTTGTACAAGTTTCACCGGAGGCCGACAATGAAGAATCAATACGAAATAACTACCACGTTGCTCAGACGGATGCGGGCTGTCGGGTGCCCTATGCCCGAAGAGGGCGAACTCGAACCGCCGCCAGGCCTTACGATCGAGATAAATCAGCCGCAGATCACCCGAGCGCGTGACCAAGAGCGTAATGCCGAATTCGTTTTTGGAGTGCGCATCTCAAATAATTCTTACAACGATTTGGCGATGATCAACATCTGGTGCATCCTTCCTTGGGAGGATCGACTCACTTGGCTGGTCGATCCTAGGCTCGCCAGCACTGACGATGGTCCTTACCGATTACCGACTGGAGACGAGTTTGACCGCGAAAGCGTGCTCAACCATCGCGTTGGCGCACTTGCCGTCATCCGATTCGGGCACGAAGCTTGACGGCATTTTCCTCGGAACAACTACGAGCCCAATTCCGCTTTATTGCTCCTGTGGACGCGAGATTTCGGCAGAACTCTTCATCGTCGATCAGTCGGGACGAGACACTGGTCATACGTGGATATTCTAGTTGATCGCACTGCGACGGCAGAGCCTTTACGAATCGGCCCACGACGTTCGACGTTATTTGACCCGGTCGACTATGAGGTGTATGCAAACTCCGGCACCATGCCGGGCGCCAGCAGTGTCTTCCCAAATTGTGGGGGCGGGCCTGTGGTCGAAGGGCTTCATGACGAAGAGGAATAGTCGCGGATTTGATCGGAACCCAGCATTCGATGCTTCATCGCTGCCACGACAACACTCACCAAAACTAACCTGCTAGTTCCGGGTTCGAAACGGGTAGGAGAATGGAGTCGTGTGCTTATTTCGAAACCAATCCGGGACGTGCACTCATCAAAATAAAAATTCGCGCGCTTGAAGAGGCTCGCACAATTTGCACCGATAGCAAGGTTAAGAAGGCGATTAAGTTCTGGATTGAGGCAGAGAGGAGGAAATTGACTTCCTATAATTCAGAGTAGAATCCCATTTCCCCAAGATGCAGGTGACCCTGTCGGTAGCGGCCGCGGATTCAGTTTTAAGGAAAGACATGCCCGTCATTCCTCGATGATAAGCCGCGAGATTACGTCTTCCTCATTCGACTGTGGAATCGGCATCAATAAAAAAGGCCGCCGCTTGCAAAGGCGGCCCGGGAAAGAAAGGACTAACTACTGCCTAAGCCTGCACCTTTGGGCATGGTGCGAACATAGGAAGACCGAGCGACATATAACACCGCTGGGCCTTGACCATTTGGACAGGGATGCTCCGACCGGGCGAGTTCTGGCGAATCGAGAACACGAAGTACATGACCCAACGGGTTCTTGTGGGAATTTCATAATTCCCTAAACTGAACCTATGAAACTCCCCCAATCGAGTACAACATTCCTTTCTGTTTTAGCCCTAACATTTTTTCTAGGCGCCGCAGTTCCGTCGCTTGCGGGCCAGCAAGCGTTGTCGCCGTCGTCTTCGCGCCTGCGTTTCGGCAAAGTCGCCGTAGGGAGCTCAGAAAGCCAGGTCGTCGATGTCACGAACCCTGGCACTGCCAGCATCACCGTTTCGTCCGTGAGCGTGAGCGGAGCTGAATTCAGCGTGTCGGGCGTGAATCTGCCCGTGGCCATCGGACCCGGTGAAACCATCCCGCTTTCGATAACATTCAGGCCCGCAGTCAGCGGTTGGATGGGGGAACAAATCACCTTATCTGATACCTCGTCGACTCCTGTGCTGCAAATTACCAGCGCCGGCACCGGAGTGAATAGCCTCGGCTTAACTACAAGTCCGTCGAACCTGTCATTCGGCTCGGTTTCACTCGGATCAACCGTGGCGCTTCCAGTCGTCCTCACAAATTCTCGGTCCTGGAATCAGACGATCGACTCGTTTCAGGTTAACGGCTCCGGTTTTAGTATTAGCGCGCCGGCAGCGCCGCTTGTGCTCGCTGGGGGCCAAAGCGTGACCGTTAACATTTCATTCTCACCTCTGTCTTCCGGCCTGATCGGTGGCAGCGTTTTCGTCGCGGGACCCAATATTAACGTGCCCCTTGTCGGAACTGGTGTGACCAGTGTTGTCGGAAAGCTTATCGTTTCGCCAACGTCCCTGAATTTCGGCAACGTGAACGTCGGCAGTTCAACGACACAGCCTTCGAGCGTGAGTGCGACCGGCGGAAGCGTGACCATATCCGCCGAAACGAATAACAATCCCCAATTTCAAATGACCGGAATCTCACTGCCGGTTACGATCCCTGCCGGTCAAACCCTGGCCTTCGACGTGGTCTTTGCTCCGACTCAGAGCGGCTCAACATCCGGCAGCCTCGCCTTTGCAAGCAACGCATCGAACGCGCTGAGCACTGAAGCGGTCAGCGGGTCCGGCGTAGCCACACAGAAAAGCGTCAACCTGTCCTGGAATGCAAGCAGTTCTTCAGTGGCGGGTTACAACGTATACCGCGGAAGCTCTATCGGCGCTTACTCGAAAATCAACTCGAGTATGGACCCATCCACGACCTACACCGACAGCACAATCGCGTCTGGAGCGACTTACTACTACGCAGCTACGGCCGTAAATTCCACCGGTCAGGAAAGTGCCTACTCGGCAGCAATCAAAGTCGCAGTACCATAAAAAGCGCCGTAAAAAGTCCTTTACAGAAAATGGTTGCGGATCAGGGGCGCCTTCCGATGGTTCGGAGGCGCCCTTTACGCGCTGCGAATTCGATCGAGGAATATGCTCTCCGAGTATCGCCACTGCAGACAAATTTACGGAGACGGAACTACGACTTTGATCGCAGCAGAATAACCGCTTTCCTGTCCCTTCGAGTTCACCGCAGTCGCGGCATAGTAGTAGGTCGCGCCTGACGTGACGCTCGGGTCAGTGTAATTCGTCGAAGCCTCTAACGCCGTGTTGATTCGCGCATACGGGCCAGCGCTCTGCGTGCCCCGATACACGTTATAGCCGATCACTGGGTTTACATCGGCCGTCCAGTTGAGCGAGACCTTGTGCGCGGTTGCGGCCATGCCGGTTCCGCTTAGTTGATCCGTTGTTGCCACAGTTCCCGCGCTCGTGAGCAAACTCAGGGTGCCCGAAGTCAGACCCGGCGATTGTGGTTTGAAACGAACCGAGATCTGACGACTATTTCCTGACGCAAGGGTCAAGGGCAAACCCAGTCCTGAAACTGAAAACTCCGAATTTGTTATTTGTTTCGACGTAATCGTGACCGGGCCGTTCGAAGCGAAGAGAGTAATGCTCTTGAATGACGAGCTTCCGACCACGGTGTTAGGGAACGATAGCGTGAACGGCGTCGAAGTCAGGCGTCCAACCGTGCTGGGCTGCACGACAGTCGCAGAGTTGTTGTCCGAGGCTGCATACGGCGCAGCGAATGAAATGCTCGATAAGCACACGAGGGCCAATGCCTGGGGGAAGGTTCGCATGTATGCAATCTTGCGAGGGCAAACTCCTTTCGCCAACTCTCACAAGTGCACCTTGAGAATTAGTAGTGCAAGCCTCCCGATCCACAACGCGGTTGTTCAAAAAGGTTGTTGTGGAAAAGCACAAAATATTGCCGTGACTTACTCATTGGTGCATCTCCGCACCCGCCAACTAAGCGCGAGTCTGCCGCGAACTGCGGATGCCCTAACGAGTATCTCTGTGCCCTGTCGTGATGTGGCAGTCACGATGTTATTCACCGAAAATAAGTACAGCAGATCTCTGGTGAACTAACGCCGGAGAAAGCGCCACCAATCCCCCCGTTGCGTACAAGTCGCAAAACGACGAGTCGCAAACGAAAGGTGTAGTTGTGAGAACATTTCCCTTGGGCAGTATTGTGTTTGCTGTATTTCTTGGAGTTGTGGGACTTTCACCTAACGCCACTGCACAGCAGATCAGCTTCAGTCCTTCGCCAGTCTCTTTCGGTAGCATCCCTGCGGGCTCAACTAAAACACAGACCGTGACAATTTCGAACGTCGCGGGCAGAGACGTGAACCTGACTCAAGCAACTCTCAGCGGAACCGGATTCGCCGTGACCGGCATTAGTTGTCCTGTGATTATTCCGTCGGGGCAAAGCACCACGTTCAACGTCACCTTTTCTCCGAGCGCTGCTGGAAATTACAGCGGGACGGTATCGATTACGAGCCAATTCTGGAACAGCAACAAAAACCACAAAGCGGGTGGGTCGGTCACGACGACGACGCTTTCGCTATCCGGATCCGCGGTAACAGCGGGGCAGCTAGGTGTCTCCCCGGCGACCTACCACTTTGGCAGCGTCAACGCCGGAGCGTCTTCGTCCATGTCGGCTATGTTAACGGCAACTGGAGCAGCGGTGACAATCTCGTCCCTATCCAGCACTGATTCTGATTTCGCGGTTTCGGGTCTGTCCTTGCCCGTCACGCTAGCCGCCGGACAAAGCGTAAACTTCAGCACCAAATTTGCGCCCCTTACCGCCGGATCTTTTTCCGGCAACATTTCGTTTCAAAGCAACGCCGCCAATTCCTCGATATCCATGGCAGTAAGCGGAACTGGAGCCGCAGCTCAGCCGGGCTCTCTCTCATCGAATCCCGCGAGCCTCGCCTTCGGCAGCGTTCAGAATGGAACGACGAAAAGCCTTTCCGAAACGGTGACGAACACAGGAAGTTCTTCGGTTACGATCTCGCAGGCGAACGTCACTGGCGCCGGGTTATCAACCTCCGGATTAACCCAGCCGATGACTCTCACAGCCAGCCAAAGCGTGACCTTCAACGTCGTCTATGCTCCAGCCGCAGCCGGGGCGGTCAGCGGCAATCTCGCGCTCGTATCGAATGCCTCGAATACGACTCTGAATGTTCCACTTTCCGGCACAGGAACCGCCAACGGGCAACTGTCCGTAACGCCAGGCACGTTGAGTTTCGGGAATGTAGCGGTCGGCTCGAAGTCAGCGCTAACCGGTACAGTGACCGCGACCGGGGCGCCGGTTGCGATCTCCTCCGCCGGCACCAACAGCAACGAGTTCGTGGTATCAGGTATCACGATGCCGGGCACAGTGGCTGCCGGGCAGTCCGCTCCATTCACTGTGACCTTCACACCCAGTGCAACCGGAACCGCAACCGCGTCGCTCACCTTTCAAAGCAATGCCGCGCCCGCCGCCGTAACTCAAAGCCTCACCGGCAGCGGAACCGCAGCGACGCAACACAGCGTCCAGCTCACATGGGTGGCATCCACCAACGTCATCGGATACAACGTCTATCGCAGCAGCACCAGCGGAGGACCGTACACAATCCTCAATCCTTCTCTCATTGGCACGATTGCGTATACGGATACGACGGTCTCGGCCGGCACAACGTACTACTACGTAGTGACCGCGGTGGATTCGAGCTCGAAGGAAAGTGGATACTCCAACGAAACGAAGGCAGTGATACCTACCCCCTAGTTTTAGGCCGCGAGCTTATTTTCTTTCGTCGTAGCAGTACGAACGCGGTGGAGTTCACGGCTTAATGGGTTTTGAACTCCGCGCCAGGCGTCGCAGGAACGCCTGGCGTTCTTCTTCATACAGATCACGCCATCCTCCCTTATTGAAACTCTGCCATCAGCGAAGGTGCGTTACAATCCTTCGTCGTTAGACATCCCAATCCAAACTGGACTTAGGCAAACTTGAGCACGCTGCCAAAGTCGAGCACATTTTTATCTACGACTCCAGCGTTTGTCAGAAGTGGACTAACCACGATCAACGGCACTCTCAATCCGTCTTGTGCGGGTGGTACGGCGTGATCGTAATAGCCACCCCAATCATCCCAAAACACGAATACGGCAGTGCTTGCCCATTCTGGGCTCGCCTGAAGGGCCTCTAGATTTGTTCTAATCCACGCCTCGTTATCATGCATCGAAAAAAGTGGGTGGCCCGACTGCTTAAGCGTTGGGATTAGATAAGTGATTTGCGACAGGCTGCCCTGCGCTACGTCTGCTGGGAAGTTAGCGATATTGTGCACATTCACCCAATCCGGGCCATTGCGCCAGCCATTGACATAATCCGGAGAAACAAAGCCATAGCCAGCTTGCCCCGGTAGAGCTCCGTAAACGCTTAAAGAAACTCCTGCCGCGTCTGCTAGTGTTGCGATAGTTGGTACACCTACACAGGGAGAAATCAGAGAGTTCGTTCCTGTCGCAGGGTTTTTCCAGAGTACTTGGACAGTAGGAGGCGCATCGTATCCCCAAGATAGAAAACCGTTATTGGGGATGCCGATGATATTTGCATCCTGCCCCGCGATCAGAAACAAATGCGATCCGTAGCTCGGGTCCGGCTCTGACTCGAAAAAGTGGTCTGCCGTGCGCGTCGGCATTCCCGCGACAGCATTGTTCGCTAAATCGGAAAGCCAGGGAATATCTGTCGCATAAAGTTGCGTGTACGCCTGATTGACGCCGTTGAAGATCTTGCAATACTTAGCGAAACCATCCATCTTTCCGCCGTCAATATCAGCTTTCGCTTGCCCGTAACCATGACCACAGTTGGCGAGCGGGGGATCAACGCCGTGCACAAGCGGCACCGGTTGTCCGGCGCTCATACCGAACGAGGCGCAATCGAAGCTAGCAGGAAATGCGGGGCACAGGTTATCCCCGGAATGGTTTTCGCTGACGATGATGACGACGTGAGCAAGCCCCGGCACTTGTGCAAAAGCACCGACCGCAAAGAGAAGTAACAGCGCATATTTATGCATAAGGTTCCCACTCTTTCCGGCGAAGATTTCTTCGGCCTGCGCCGAAGAGTAAGTTGAATCAGTGCAATTGACGACCCACTCGCCATCTTTAAGGGACCGCACAGCCCCCTGAGCTCGCCCGTGCACCCAGTCTGCGTTTCAATGCTTGAGACAAGAAATAATGCCAAGAGAGCGGGGAAGTGGAGCCAGTGAGTCGAGCGCTGCTATCGACGCCCACGACCTCAATCGAAGTCGATCGCGCGCAATTGTCGTGGGGCAGCCAGTGGCGCCGATCCCTCCCCTCCCCATGTGATTTTGATTATCTAGCAGAGGCCTTAGCGGTTACAATTCCTTGCAGCTAAGAGAGCGAAAAAATGATGGTTCAATACTTTCCCTTCGTCATCGCGATACTCCTAGTTTTGATCTTCTGGGAACTGAGTAAGATTAATAGCCGCCTCAAAAAGTCTCTTGTTCCCCCTGTCCATGCGATGAAGGACGGCAAACCTGTGGAGCTTTGAAACTCCGTGCTGTTTAATTAATTTTTCTTCTTTCACTTCTTTACTTTGCAAATGGCGCAAATACAGGAGACCTCCGCGCCGGGCGAAAATCCAGCTCGATCCAAATCCGCCGTAGCTTCCAAACCTCCTAGGCCACTTACGATCCGAGGATTACAGCTCGGCCAACCGGTCGACCTCCAAGGGAAGGGTGCGTTAGGGCAGAAAGCCCTGCCCCATGACATGACATTTCGCACGCTGCAAAACCATTCACTTAAAGCGCAATGTCTCGTTCGAAAACAGCGCTCCGATAAGGCTTACAACGAGTTTGTCGTTGTATTTCGTGCCGGCTTGTATTAAAACTTCGCTACCCATGTCGGGGTATTCTTCCAGTTTTTCAGCTTCACTTTCCAGGATACGGGGACAAATGATGAGACGGCTCGGCGGCACCCTCATGCGAGTGGCTTTACTTATTTTGCTATGTACGGCCTCGAACTTTCTATTGGGCCAGGTAAGAGTCACCACTTATCACAACGACAACGCCCGCACCGGCCAAAACACCGCCGAGACAAGCCTTACACCTGCCAACGTAAACAGCGCCCAGTTCGGCAAGCTATTCACCACGACCTTGGACGGCGGCTACGTCTACGCGCAACCTCTCTATATGCCAGCCGTGCAAAACATCGCCGGCGGTACTCACAACGTACTGTATGTGGCGACCGAGCACGACAGCCTTTTTGCCATCGATGCTGATACCGGAGCAGTGCTGTGGCAACAAAGCTTCATCAACCCAGCCAGCGGAATTACCACGGCTTCTAACGGCGATGTGGGATGCGGCGACCTTGTGCCAGAGATCGGAATCACCAGCACTCCCGTCATCGATCCCAGCACAAACACTATCTACCTGATCGCTAAGACCAAAGAGAATGGAAACTTCTTCCAGCGGCTGCACGCCGTTGACATCGCAACCGGCGCCGAAAAGTTTGGCGGGCCGAAGGTGATTGCTCCTACCTCGCAGGGCCGCACCTTCGACCCTTTAAAACAACACAACCGTCCCGGCCTGCTCTTGGAAAATAGCCATGTCGTGGCTGCCTGGGCTTCACATTGCGACAACGGCCCCTACCAGGGCTGGGTCATGTCCTTTAACGCCGGCAACCTCTCCTTAGAAGCCGCGTTCAACACCGAACCCGACGCCACCAATGGATTCTTTGGCGGCATCTGGATGTCAGGCGATGGCGTAGCTGCCGACGCCAGCGGCAACCTGTACTTCGCCACCGGAAACGGCGACTATCGCAGCTCTACCGGCGATTGGGGAGACAGTATTGTAAAACTTAGCGGTCCAAGCGGCGGAACCTTCACCGCCGTGGACTGGTTCACGCCTTTCAATCAGAGCAGCTTAAATGGCGGCGATACTGATCTCGGTTCTGGCGGCGTGCTGTTATTGCCCGATCTTCCATCGGGGAAGCAGTTGCTCGTACAGATGGGCAAGGAAGGCAAGATTTATTTGCTCGACCGCAATAACATGGGCAAGTATTGCCCTGATCAGACCCCGGCCTGCAACGGCAGCGACCCTCAAATCGTGCAGGAAATTCCCGGCGCGACCAACGGAATCTGGGGCTCTCCCGCTTACTGGAATGGCTATGTCTACTACGGTGGCGGCAACGATGGCGGCAGCCCCGACAACTTGAAGGCGTTTTCTTTCAACGCCAATAACAGCGGATTACTTTCGACGTCTCCTACCTCAAAAAGCCCGAATAGTTTCTCTTTCGCGACTGCGGCGCCCGTCGTTTCCGCCAACGGAACCACGAACGGAATCGTCTGGATCGTCGACAACAGCGCCTTTGGATCAAGCTGCTGCCAGGCACTCTACGCCTTTGACGCCCTCAATCTTGGCACCATGCTTTACAACAGCAACCAGGCGAGCGGCCAGCGCGACGTTCCCGGCGGAGCGGTTAAGTTCAGCGCGCCCATCATTGCCAACGGCAAAGTTTATGTGGGCAGCCAGGGTAAGGTCAGCGCCTTTGGAACCATCAGCACCACGCCAACAGCGGCCACTCCAAGTTTCAGCCCAACTCCCGGGACCTACACCTCCAGCTTAGCCGTGACGCTCTCCGATACCACTCAGGGCGCGACCATCCGCTGCACAACCGACGGAACGACGCCCACCGGATCTTCACCAGTCTGCACTACGGCTACGATCAACTCCACCACACTCCTGCAGGCCATCGCAACGGCCACCGGCTACAAGAACAGTGCCGTTGCCGCGGGAACCTACACCATCACCTCCGGCAGCGGAATCAACTATGGCGCCGGATTCACCGCATCCGGTCTGACCTTGAATGGCAGTACGGCCATCAACGGTAGCCGCCTGACCCTGACCAACGGCGGCGGAACCCAGGCGGGCAGCGCCTTCGTCACGAACCCGATCAACATCCAGAACTTCGTCACCGATTTCAGATTGCAGCTCACCAACCCAAACGCCGACGGGATGACGTTCACGATCCAAGGCACCGGTCCAACGGCGCTCGGGCCCTCCGGAGGGGGACTCGGCTACGGGCCCGACACTCCTAGTGGCACGCCAGGAATCGGCAAAAGCGTTGCCGTGAAGTTTGATCTCTACAGCAATGCAGGAGAAGGAACCAATTCGACCGGCATGTATACCAATGGTGCCTCTCCGACCACACCGGCCCTCGATATGACTAGTTCCGGCGTGAACTTGCACAGCGGAGACATCTTCAACGTTCACATGACGTACGACGGAACGACCTTGAAAATGACCGTCACCGATGCGGTTAACTCGGCGCAGACTTTTAGCGCCAGTTGGGCTGTCAACATTCCGGCCACTGTGGGCGGAAACACCGCGAATGTCGGGTTCACGGCAGGAACTGGCGGACTCACCGCCACGCAGGAAATTGTGAGCTGGACCTATACCACGAGTGCGGGTCTTCCCACCGCGTCAACGCCGACCTTCAGCCCGGCCCCGGGAACTTACACCGCGTCGCAATCGGTGTCGCTCTCTGACATTACATCGGGCGCAACTATCTACTACACGATCGACGGTTCCACGCCAACGACATCCTCAGCCAAATTCGGCGCGCCAATCCTGGTGAGCACGACCACCACGATCAAAGCGATCGCCGCAGCCAGTGGATACAACAACAGTGCCGTCACCAGTGGCACGTACACAATCCCCAGTGCGCCGGTTCAGTATGAAACGGAGAAGGTTCCTTCGAGCGGCGTTCCTAACGCCCGCGTCTTCTCCTGGGGCGGATTCACCGACGGCGCGGGCATCATCGTGGACGGAACGCAAATAGGGAATTACATCCAATTCACGCTCAACGTACCGCAAGCGGGCACCTACGACGTGAAGTACGCCGTGAAGATGTTTCCCACTCGCGGTATTAGTCAGCTCTCCGTGAATGGAGTGAACGTAGGACCGCCTACTGATCAGTACAGCAACAACACCGCCGGCTTTTTCAAGGAATTTGATATGGGTCCCGTAACGGTAAGCGCGGCCGGGAACTATACCTTCAAGTTCGCCGTCACCGGACACAACGCGGCCAGCAGCGGTTATCTCCTGGCCTTCGACTACATCAAACTCACCCCGCAATAGCGGCGATTGAAGCAGGGCATCCTTTTTCATGCAGGCATACAGAAGTTGGCCACCTCTTTTAAACTTGTCATGTTTCTTCGAGGTCTCATATCGGCGAGAGCAATTTCTTTTCTGAAATTCTCTACGGGATTGCCGCTATCCAAAGCGGCTATCCAAAGTATGCACGCTCGGGATGGGGAAGATTTGCATTACATGCTCCTGAACCGCGATCATTGAAACGGCCAAGCGATCGTTGCAAGATCGAATCAAGCTAGCTTCTTCCGAGCGATCAAGAGTTCTTATTAGAGCGGATACATTCGGAGGCGTGTGCCCGGGTTATCGGCTCCCGGTCATCCGGACTACGGGTTATCCGACCCAGAATTATCCGACCCAGGCTTATCCGAAAAAGAAAAATATTTCTTACTTTTTCTTCAGCACGATTGCCGTGCCATTGTCGACGAGAGCGGCCTCGGCGATCTTACCGGTCGCATCCCATTTGAACTCAATGGAAACGCCGCTTTGATCCTTCACCTCAAAGACCGTACCGTGCCTCGGAATGAGCTCGAGATCCGGTGAGCCGGGGCTGCTTAAAACCAGTGTGTTGTCGCCCCGAAGCGAAACTGTCAGCGGAGTCGGGCTTCCCGGATTGTCATACTGGCCGGTAAAAGCTTCGATGAAGCTTCTCTCCGTGAGTTGCTTGTCGGGCAGACGCGTGAACACAATATCCTTTACGCTGGTCTCAAGGGGCAGTGACAAAGTCGAGATGTCGCCATTCGCATCAGAAAAAAACGAGACTTTCAGTTTGGCAAACGGATCGAAGGGAGCATCCGGAACCTGGAAAACGTCATAGTGAAGATGCGCCACGGATTCCGTGATCTTATTGATTTGCAGTTTGAAGCTGGAACCGTCCGCCACGACGGAAACCACGCCATATCCCGGATGCCCGTACTCGCCAACGTAATCCTTCAATTCATGCGACGGATGCGTGTCCGTTTTGTGTGACGCGTACCCTTTGCTCTTCGCCTCCTGCTCCGACTCCCTTCTGCTGCTCTCGAGTTGCAAATAGCGCTGGCTCCAGGGCACTTGATCGAGACCGAGCAGGCGATCGAAAACGTTATATGCAATAGCACTGGGCAGGGCCGTCCCATCGAGATTGGTTAGCACAACAACGCCGATCCCGTCGTTCGGCAGGAAAGCGAACTCGGCACTGAAGCCGTCCAGGTTCCCACCGTGTTCCACTCGCTTGTGCCCGCGGTACTGGGAGATGAAAAATCCCATGCCGTAGCTCGTCTCGCTTTCTTCTTTGAAGTCGGGCGCGCCGTGCAGCACCATTTGCGGCGTTTGCATTTGGATGGCACTGTTCTCCGATAGCATTGCCTTGCCTTGCAGCGTGCCCTTATTAAGATGGAACAAGAGATATCGGCTCATATCCGCCACGTTGCTGTTGATTTCGCCCGCTGGTCCAATCGCGCATCGGTCCGGACACTGCTCGTCAAAAGGCATCCGCTCCACATCCGCCTTCACGTCGGTGCCCTTGCGATAAGGTAGAGCAAAGCTCGAGGAGCCCTGCGATTCTTTGAGCGAGAAGTTCGTCCCCTTCATTCCCAGAGGAACAAAAATGCGCTCCCGGATCGTGTCTTCCCAGCTCTTGCCATTCAGCAATCCGGCAATGTAGCCGGCCGTCATAAACATCAGGTTGTTGTACTGAAACGTGCTGCGCAGCGGCTTGTTTGGCTCCAGATACTGCAACCGGCGAATAATCTCCTCCCGAGAGGCGTCCGAACTGTACCAAACCATATCGTGGCGAGGCAGGCCCGAGCGATGGGTGACTAGATCGCGGATTGTCATCTGCTCGGTGAGCACGGGGTCGTACATCTTAAAGGTGGGCAGATAGTCGCGCACCGGCTTGTCAAAATCCACTTTGCCTTGGTCCATCTCCATGCCCAGCATGCTTACTGTAAAAGATTTTGTAATCGAGCCGATCCCAAACAGCGTCTCAGGCGTAACCGGCAACCGTTTTTCGAGGTCGCTATAACCGTAACCTTTCAGGTGGATCACCTTGTCTCCCTGAACCACTGCCACGGCGACGCCAGGCACTTTCCAATCCTTCAGCGCCTGATTGACAAAATCATCGAAGTCGCCAAGGCTCGGTTTGACGACTGCGGACGGCACGGCTCTCTCGGACTTCTTTTGTGCGGTAGAGAGAACGGTTGCAACGAACGATAAGAAAAACGTCATCACTATCAGCAAAGACCTTGATCGATGTCGCATCGGGGACTTCCTTTCGCACGCCGTAATTTAGAAGTGGGCTGACCTCTTTGGGATAGGATCAGCCCGCGACTCACTCCTTGCGCTCTTCACCGATCTTTTGTCTAGAGAGCGAAATGTACAGCGGCAAGCCGAACCGCGGCAGATCGCCTGTCGATTCCATCCGTGCCGTGCCGACTAGCCGGTTCCCGTCAACCCATAGGAGTTGTAACTTCAACTTCGAGGGTTGATTGCCGGTTTCCGGCAGACTGATGCTCGTTGCGGCTTCTCCTGACAGAAAGCCCTGCTCGACCCCCAGACCTTCCACCGGAACCATGGTGCCTTGCTCGAAACCAATCTGCACATGATCGTCACCGGTAATTTGCATCCGGACGGGCAACTTTCCTTTTGGTGTGTCCACGGTTCCGACCCATGAGCCACGTTGTGATTGGTCCGCATGGAAGGGTCGAGAAATTTCTGCTGCCTCAACTTCTTTGCGCGCTGACTCGAGATTGGCCAAAAGGCCGCTCGAGAAAAGGTCAGCGAACTGGAAAGCCAGATCGTCCATCGCATCGCTTCCGGTGTTCGTCAGACAGGCGATAACCACACCCGCCTTCGGAAGAACCAGAAGCGTTGCAGAACCGGCCTGCACTACCCCGTTACTTAAGAGCACCGAAGAACCATCCTCGAAATTAAGAATACCCCAGCCACTCGTATAGCGTGACTTAACTTGCTGGTCTGTTTCTAACGCATGCATTTCCTTCATCAGCTTGGGGGCAATCAGCTTCTGGGCAGAATCGATCTGAAACAACCCAAACAACGCCAGGTCGTGCGCCGATGTGTAGAAGCCACCACCCGCTTCTGGTTCAAATGTGTGCGGAGGAAGTGCTTTACCTGCCTGGTATCCGATGGCTACCTCGCGACCTGCAAGATTGAAGCCGCTTGAAGTCATTTGAAGACGATTAAGCACCTCCCCTCGCATAAATTCTCGGAATGGACGTTTCCCGACTCGCTCCAACACCTCACCCAGAATCCCATAAGAGAAATTGGAATATATAAAGTGCTGTCCAGGAGGGAATGCGCCAATTGCGTACCAGTTCAGCAGTTTTTTTCTATCCAAGTCAGATCCGTAGTTATAGAACCAACCGTGCTGGATGCTTGCCGTCATCGACAGAAGTTGTCGAATTGTCATTCCAGTTCCTGCATCGGCGCGAACATGGACGCCGTACTGCTCAGGTTCGTCGTCTAGCCGAATCTTGCCTTTACCGGCGAGCATGAATGTGGCTGCACCGGTCACGGCTTTCGCAACGGATCCAGCTGCATACACCGTGTTGGGCGTGGCTGGTATTTGCTTCTCACGGTCTGCCCAGCCGAACGCTTCTTCGCACACTATCCTTCCGTGCTGAGCGACAGCAATGGCAATGGAAGGCAGTTCACCTTTCGCCGCCCGTCCATGCGCGAAGGAAGCGACTTCCGCAAAACGCGCAAGTGCGTGGAGTCACACTGCGACTGAGCCTGAGCCACGAATGCGAATAGTGTAACCAGGAGACCGCTGAACAAAAGCCGTGGTCGGGTTGTCATACACTCCAGTACGTTATCTATGCCATCCTAGTTCCCAGATCCGCACGAGGAACGAATGAACCAAAAACTCAGCCGTAACCAATGCGCTTCTTCTTATGCCGCCAGTCGGCGTCGGAATGGGCGATGGCGGCGAGCCTCGTCCAGCCTCCGGTTGCGTTCGGCGTCAATCTCCTGCTGGCTTCCGGCTAGCATATCCTTTGGCGTGATGTAGCCGATGGCGCTGTTCAAGCGGATTTTGTTTTAATACTCGGCATAGCCCCGCCCCAAGGTCTGGCTGATGCTGGATTGAAACGCGTGCTATATTCTGGTTTGGTGCAAGACGAGAGCTGTGGGTATTATTAGGACTCAGTTTGAGATGGGCGTGCTCCGGCGCTGGATCGCGCTGAGTTGCATATTTTTGGTCCTCGTCATCAATGGGCTGGAGGCGACTCACAGCCATGCCACCGCCTCCGGCAACTCCAGTCGCTGCTCTATTTGCATCTCGGTGCATAGTAATGCACCTACATTTGCGGTTCGCACCTTCCCAGTCTTGTCCGTTGTCGCAATTGCTGCCGTTCAGCAGCAGCACAGAGAGCGCATATCTACAGAACCTACTCTCTTCAGTAGACCTCCTCCTGTCATCTGAGAAAGTCCTTTTCCGTGGGATCCAATTCCTGGTCTGATTTTTCGCTCCACCCACATGCTGTGGTGGCCAAGTTTCTAGCACAGACGGAATCGGGATTCACGTTTTCCTACAGCTGAAGAACGCAGTGCGCTTCCGTCGAACGCGAGGAGTTCTCATGAGACGTTTCCAAATGTTATTTGGCTTTATGGTTGTACTCGCTTGCGCTGCATCGGCGCAGCAGACAGCAAACGCGCCCACGCCGGGCGTCGGCACTGACGTTTCTGCTCTCGAGCAGAAGATTCGGGACCTCGAAGACCGCATGGTTATGCTCGAGGGCCAGGTACGCCAGCTTAAGGCGCAAGGAAAAGGAGCATCGGCGCCATCGGAACACACTTCCGCTACGGCCTCTTCTCCGCCTGCTACCCAATCGCAGGTGCCGCAAGAAGGGGACCAGGCAACGGCTTCCCAGGCAACGGCTTCCGCCGGAGACAATGTCAGGCTGGGTGGGGCGGGCGGTGCTGCAGCCAAGGCGTTGAACCCTGATATCAGCGTAATCGGAGACTTCATTGCCGGGGCAGGGCACAACCCACTCAACCCGACTCCCTCATTTCAAATGCACGAATCAGAAATTGGACTGCAAGCAATCGTTGACCCCTACGCGCGCGCTGATTTCTTTATCTCCTTCGGCGAAACCGGCGTCAACCTGGAAGAAGGCTTCATCACCTTCACCGCTTTGCCGTCGGGATTTGTTGCCAAGGCCGGCAAGATGCGCGCCGCCTTTGGTAAGGTGAACACGCTTCACAACCACGTGTTGCCCTGGGTAGATCGCCCGCTGGTATCTCAAAACCTTGTGGGTGGTGAAGATGGAATAAATGACGCCGGGTTTTCCGTTGAGCACATTATTCCAGCCCCCGGAAAGTGGTTTCTGGATTTTACTGGCCAAGCCTTCCGTGGCGACTCGGCTGATGTTTATACGGCATCTAATAAAAATGACCTGAGTGTCGTAGGGCACTTGCGCGGCTACAGAGACCTGACGGACAACAGCAATCTGGATCTTGGGGTTTCATACTCGCGCGGGCACAACTTGTTTGGCAGCGACTTCATCACAAATCTTTACGGCATCGATGCAACCTACCATTGGAAGCCATTGCGGCGTTCCATTTACAAATCGTTTATCGCACGTAGCGAGTTCGTTTGGCGTCAGCAGAACCAGCCTTTGCTGCTCTCATGCCAGACGATTACCTGTCCGGCTAATACTGCAGCCGGATTCCAGCGTGCTTTCGGCTTCTATGCCTCCGGTGACTTCCAGGCTGCCCGCCGTTGGTTTGTGGGAGGCCGGGTCGATCAATCTGATCGCGCATTTGACTCCCACTTGACCGACAAGGGAGGGTCGTTCGTGTTGACCTATTGGCCGAGCGAGTTTGCTCAAATTCGCGGTCAATACAGGTTTACGCGTTATGCAGACAGGTTTGACGCTCACGAAGCGTTTATACAGCTTCAGTTCGCTCTCGGGGCGCACGGTGCGCACCCGTTTTAGGTCGACCTGAAAAGGGCGTAGCCCCTGCTGACGAGAGGTTTGCTATTTTTTGAAGGAGATACTCATGATTTTGCCGTCGAAACCGTTCTTTTTTGCTCTCGCTGGTTGTCTGTGCTTCGCATTAGTCACTCCTCCAGGGGCAGCAGCTAAGAATTTAAAAGTCATTACCACGCTTACGGATCTTGCGGCGCTGACGCAAGAGGTCGGAGGCGATAAAGTAGATGTTGAGGCGCTGGCCAAGGGCTATCAAGACCCGCACTTCGTCGATCCGAAACCAAGTTTTCTGCTGAAGCTGCGCCACGCCGATCTTCTGATTTCGGTGGGATTGGAACTGGAGATTGGTTGGCTGCCGCCGCTGATTACCCAGAGCGGTAACGGGAATGTCCAGCCCGCCTCGCCGGGATTTCTTGACGCCTCACAGTTCGCCGAAATTCTAGAGATCCCGCAGGGTTCCGTCACTCGCGCGGAAGGCGACGTTCACCCTCAGGGCAACCCGCACTATTGGCTTGACCCCGATAACGGCCGTCGTATCGCTAAAGGTATTGCCACCAAACTAGCTGAAATGGATCCGGCCGACCGGGCCTACTTCCAACAGCGGGAGCAGGATTTCGAGAAGCGACTCGCAGACGCAGACAAGAAATGGCAAGCGCAGATGGCGCCTTATCGCGGTCGCAAAATAGTCACTTATCATCGGTCATGGCCGAATTTCGCTAAGCACTTCGGACTCAATGTGATCGGTTACATTGAACCGCGGCCAGGGATTCCCCCTACGCCCTCGCATACCCTTGAGTTGGTCAACCTCATGAAACGCGAGAACACGAAGCTCGAACTGATTGAGCCATACTTCGATGTAAAAACACCTGAAAGCATTGCCAGCATGACCGGAGGAAAGGTTGTTGTGATGATGCCGTCCGTCGGTGGCAAGCCCGAGATCACCGACTACCTCAAGCTTTTCGATTACGATATTGCCATCCTGACTCAAGCTTTTCAGTCGACACAATAAAGGATATAGATGGAAATTATTCACTTCCTCGTTCTTCCATTTCTTGCCAGCCTCATTCTGACCGGCATTCACGCCTATCTCGGCGTGCATGTCGTCGAACGTGGCGTCATCTTCGTCGATCTGGCCCTGGCGCAGATCGCCGCTTTGGGAGCAACCATGGCGATTCTCATCGGTATGGATCCCCATGGTGTGGGCGCCTATTGGATGAGCTTGGGTTTTACCTTCATCGGCGCCATGATCTTCACCCTGGTTCGCTCCCGCCAGAAGCGTATCCCGCTTGAGGCATTCATCGGCATCACCTACGCCGTGGCTTCAGCTGCGGCCATCCTCGCGATGAGCAAGGCCAGCGGAGAAACTGAACATCTTAAGGATATGCTCGTCGGTAACATCCTGGCTGTTTCACAACATGAAGTCATCAAGGTGGCAATTCTGTACGGCTGCGTTGGACTTTTCCACTTCATTTTCCGCAAGAAGTTTCTAGCCATCTCCCTCAGCCACAATTCTTCCACGCAGCCAGACTTGAACTTTAGACTCTGGGACTTTCTCTTTTACGCGTCATTTGGCTTTGTGGTGACCTCTTCGGTAGCCATTGCCGGCGTCTTGCTCGTGTTCTGTTACCTAATCGTGCCTTCCGTTGGGGCCATGCTCTTTGCCGACCGCATCGGCACTCGCCTGGCGATAGGTTGGACTATGGGGACGCTCGTGTCGGCGCTGGGTTGTTATTTTTCGGTTTACTTCGATCTGCCGACAGGAGCGACGATCGTTTGCACCTTCGGAGCAGCGTTGGTTTGCATGGCTGTTGCCAAGGCCTTCTTTTTCAAGTCGCGCGAACCGAAGGCCGATCCGAAAGAGTTGGTGGCCCAGTAGTTCTTCGGATTCGTTCTGCCGGTATGCAATCAAGAAATTCCCCTTCGAAGCCTAGGCGGACTTAGGATTTCGGGTTGCGCCATCCGCCGACACCTGCAGCGAGGGAATCGGCTTGTTCCGGCCCCCAGGTTCCCGGATTGTACATATGCAAAGGAACAGCGTCGTTAAGAATCGGATCGACAATCGCCCATGCCGCCTCTACCACATCCTCGCGAACGAAAAGCAATTTGTCTCCGTGCATGGCATCCGTTAGAAGGCGTTCATACGGGCTCTGTTGCTGATTGTTATCTTTCTCGACGGCGGAGAGTTCTACTGGCATGGGCAACATTTGCGCGCCGGGACGCTTCACTTGCGCTCCCAGGTTCAAAGAAAAATCAGGGCCTAACCGAAACCGCAAGTAGTTGCTGTCAGAGACCCCTTCTCGCAGAGGAGAAGGTTTCAGTCTTACAAACACCTCGGTCGCGTCCATTGGCAGGCATTTTCCTGCTCTGATCAAAAAAGGCACGCCTTTCCAGCGCCAGGAATCGAGATGCAGTCGAACCGCTGCATAGGTCTCGACGTGGGAATCAGGCGCCACCCCGTCTTCGTCGCGGTATCGCTCGAACTGGCCCCGAACCGCATCGGCGACTGCAATCGGCTCGATCGCACTGAATACCTTGAATTGTTCGTCATGCAGAGCTCGGGGTGTCAGCTCCGCGGGAGGCTCCATGGCGAGAAGAGCCACGACTTGTAGCAGGTGATTTTGTATGACATCCCGAATGGCGCCACTTTCGTCATAGACGCGTCCGCGTCCGGCGACGCCGAAAGACTCGGCCATCGTGATCTGAACATGGTCGACGTAGTGACGATTCCAGATCGGTTCGAGGAAGGTGTTGGCAAATCGAAAGAAATACAGATCCTCCACCGCTTCTTTCCCAAGGAAATGATCAATTCGAAAAATTGCGGATTCAGGGAATACCGAGTGCAGGGTCGCATTTAGTTTTCGCGCCGACGCCAGGTCTTTCCCGAACGGCTTCTCAACAATGACTCGTGCATTTCCCGCATAGTGTGCGTTACCTAGTTCTTGAACAACCGATCCAAAAAGATCAGGCGGAATTGCCAGATAGTGCAGTGGACTGCGCGCTTCACCAAGAGCCTTGTTTAACTTTTCAAAAGTCTTCCGATCCTGGTAGTCGCCGTCGATGTATTGAAGCAATTGAATAAGCTTGGCATAGGCAGTTTCATTCACTCCACCGTGCTGCGTTAAACTGTCCCGCACTCGCGCTCGTAACCGGTCAATTGTCCAGCCAGATTTGGCCACGCCAATGATGGGCACATTGAAATTGTCGCGAAGGATCATCTGTTGCAAAGCGGGAAAAATCTGCTTATACGCCAAATCTCCGGTCGCGCCAAAAAACACAAAAGAATCAGAACTCCCAGGCTCCCGCGGACGCATGGGGGGCGCAAGTTGCTGTGAGACTGTTTTCACCATGATGGCTCCAGGTTCATTCGTCGTCTTTTCTATTCTCGGCATTTGAATCTCCTGCCGATCGATTTAGATCTTCCGCTCGGTTCTGTAACTACGCGCCGAACGCGTTGGTTGCTGTACCTTGCTTCTCTGACCACAAGCGGTAGCCACCCACGAATGCGTTCTCATTCGCCCCCAAACGCGTTTTCGCCGGGAGAGTTTTGAGCTTCTTCACATTCCCGCCTCCCAACACGACGTAGTCCGCTTCCAACGCCGTCTGGAGTTCTTCCACAATGCGAGCAACGCAGCGGCGCCATTTCTTCTTTCCCATGCGCTTGAGACCTCTCAATCCCAAGTAATCTTCATACGTTTTTCCCTTCTTGTAGGGCAGATGCGCTAGTTCCATGGGTGCGAGAATGCCATCGACAATCATCGCCGAACCGAGGCCGGTACCAAGCCCGAGAAAAAGCATCCGCCCGCCCTGATATGAGCCAATGGCTTGCATGGCAGCGTCATTGATCACTCGCACGGGACAACCGAGCCCCTTGGCATAATCAAACCCTACCCAGCCGCCACCCATATTGTATGGTTCGTGAACAGGTTTTCCGTGCACCACCGTCCCCGGATACCCGATCGCGGCTACGTCATATTGCCAGTCACTTGCGGCCTTCTTCACCCAATTGCACATGAGCCGCGGTGTCATGTTTTGCCCCGAAGCAATTTTCCGCGGTGTCCGCTGGCCGGTGGCCAACATTTTCGAATGCGTGCCGCCCACGTCGACCACAAGAACCTTCTGAGCCATTATCCCTCCGTTCTTTTCTAACCTTCTCGAGGCGCTGCCCTTGCTAATAATGATAACCAGCTTCTGCTCCAGGGTATGGTTTCGAGGCGGGAGTTAAAACGCGACGAGTCGCGGCTTGAGTTTCTCCACGTCACAATCGGAATGACCCCGACACCAACAGCACTGCAATCAGCGCCCGTTAGCGTCCGGGCGGGCAACTCGGGACGCGACACTCCAGCTTGTCGGCAAACAGGAAGTAATCCGAAGGCCAAGTGGTCGGGCACTCCGCCCAGCTGGCGAAAAAAGCGTGATCGCACACCTTACGTCACTCAGTGTAATTGCTTCACGCAACTGACCAACGCCACGCTATCAGTCAACGGCTTTTATCTCCTTTTCCAGCTACTGCAGCTTCGCGTACTCGGCTTTCGCTTGCTTCAGAATGGGAATATCGGCGTCCGCATCCTTCCAGACAGCAAAGAAATTCTGATACGCCGTTCGCGCCTTCGCCATATCACTCATCATCGCGTACGCGCGCCCCATGCCCAGCTTTGCGAGCGACCCATACGCCCCGGGCAACAAGGCTCCACGGTGATCAACAATCTTCTGGAATTCCGCCGCTGCCTCCCGTCCCTGCTTATTCTGCAAGAACGCTAGCCCGCGCAAATAGGTCGGAACCCCCAATTCGACAAACCCCAACTCCGCCCACTCCGCGGGGCGCAGGTCTTCGATAGCTTTAGCACCATTGCCCCGCTGCAAATTCAATCGCGCTCGCATCTGTGGCAGCTCAGATTTTTGCAGAAAACTGTCGAGCGGATGCTCCTTATTCAATTTCGCAAGATTCGCTTCCGCCTTCTGTTCCTGCCTGCAGGTTGCGAACACGTACCCTGATTGCGTGAGTGCCGCACGACTGGAACTCGCCGCCAGCGTCGTCGCATTCTTCAGCGCACGATCGCACGCTCCCAAATCCGCCTCGACCATCACCAGAAATCCCAGATCGCCGTCCGCCGTTTCCTTCAACCCTTGATTGTTCTCCATCTCCAGCATGCGGCGCGTATTCTCTTCCGTCGCGCGCAACTTCCCCTGCTCCCAGAGCAATCGGTCTTCGCTGCCCAAAAAGCGGTACTCGAACTGTTTACCCTTGGACCACGCTAATTCCCGCTCCGCGTCTGCTTGCTTGCCCAAAGTCGTAGCCACGATGTAGTTGAACCAATGCCCCCCGTCCGAATCCGGGAACTTCGTCATCGCTTGCTGCATCGTTTGCACTGCTTCGTCTGGACGGTTCGATCCGAGATATGCGTAGGCAAGATTCTCTAAGGCACCCGCCGAATTCGGGTTATTCCGCACCGCGCTTCTGGCTTGTTCAACGGCTTTGGCAAAATCTCCTTCCATCTGATAACCGACGGCGAGATTATTCGGTGGAACCTCATCGTTTGGATAGGTCCGCGCATAGAGTTCCAGCGTCTCCATTTCTTTATCTTTCTCGCCGGTTACGACCTGGTAATAGTGTTCATCGATGTAAAGCTTCTCTCGCTCGCTCACCCGATCTCTGAGCTCGTATGCCTTGCGGGTCGCCTCGATTGCTTTCGCGTTTTCACCTGAGTTCGCATAGATGATTCCCATTTTCGCGTACACCCAG
>JANYKL010000039.1 GCA_025361625.1 Acidobacteriaceae bacterium | reverse complement strand
GAGAAGGGCGAGCAGGTGCGGATTGGTGAAGGTCCATTTGCAACCCTTACAGGCACCGTGGACGATGTGAATGAAGATCGGGAAACGTTGAAGGTAATGGTGACGATCTTCGGGCGCTCGACTCCGGTGGAGTTGGAGTTTGGGCAGGTGGAGAAGGTCGCTTAGCTTTTACGACTCGTGGCCGACCAAGTAAGGTTGAGGCATGAGGCACATTCGAGGATACGAACGACTAAAATGCGGAGGCCGAAAATCCTAGACCTTCGCGAATTGAATGCAGGTACGGGAAAGGCATCATGGCTAAGAAAGCTACAGGATCAGTAAAGTTGCAGATTGCGGCAGGCAAGGCTACTCCGGCGCCCCCGGTTGGCCCGGCGCTTGGGCAAGCGCAGGTCAATATTATGGAGTTCTGCAAGCAGTTCAACGCACGGACTTCGCAGAAGGAACTCGAGGGGCTGATTGTTCCGGTAGTGATTACGGTTTTCAGCGACCGCACGTTTACTTTTATTACTAAGACGCCTCCCGCCTCGATTTTGCTGAAGCGCGCCGCAGGAATTGCCAAGGGATCGGGCGCTCCGAATAAAGATAAAGTGGGCAAGGTTACATTGAAGCAGGTCGAGGATATTGCGAAACAGAAAATGCCGGACCTGAATGCGGCGTCCGTCGACGCGGCGATTAAGAGCGTTCGCGGCACGGCGCGGTCGATGGGCATTGAAGTGGTTGGCTAGGGAGAAGCGTGGCTTCGCGGGCGAATCGCCCGCTTCCGCGCTTGCCGTGCCGGGTTTTTAGATTGGATGGTCACTAACACTACGGCTCTTCGGGATAGTGTTGAGCGGTGGGAGACTGAGGGTAGAAAATGAAGAAGTCAGGGAAGAATATTGAAAAGTCGCGCAAGGCGGTAGAAGCGCGGCCGTACACGCTGCAGGAAGCGGTTCCACTGCTGCAGAAGGTAAAATTCGCGAAATTTGACGAGACGGTCGAAGTTACCATGCGGCTGGGCGTCGACCCGAAGCATGCTGACCAGATGGTGCGCGGCACGGTGGTGCTTCCACATGGCCTTGGCAAATCGAAGAAAGTTTTGGTCATCGCGAGCGGCGACAAACTTCGCGAGGCAGAGGCGGCTGGGGCGGATTTTGTGGGCGGCGAAGATATGGTCGAGAAGATCACTAAGGAAAACTGGACTGACTTCGACGCTCTGATTGCGACTCCCGACATGATGAAGTCGGTTGGCCGCTTGGGTAAAGTGCTTGGGCCAAAGGGACTGATGCCGAATCCGAAGACCGGCACCGTGACCATGGACGTTGCGAAGGCGGTGCAGGAAGTGAAGGCCGGAAAGGTTGAATTCCGGACCGACAAGACCGCGCTTGTGCACGTTCCGGTCGGGAAGATTTCGTTCACTGCTGACAAGCTGATCGATAACGCTACGACTCTGATCTCGAGCGTGATCAAGGCAAAGCCATCGGTCGCTAAGGGCAAGTACATCAAGGGATGCTTCCTCAGTTCCAGCATGGGGCCCGGCATTTCGCTTGATACGACTGCAATCGAGACGGCGAATAAGGTTTAGGTTTCCGGGCTCTGCCCGAGCGGACGCGGCGAGGTTGCCCGTCCTTAGACTGAGTTTTTTTGAAAGGGCTTGATTATGGCGGTTACCAGGGCAAGAAAAATTGAGCAGGTGGAGAAGCTGAGCGCCGATTTGAAGAGTGCTTCGAGCATGATCGTCGCTACGTATTCGAAGCTGACGGTGATGCAGGATTTCGAATTGCGCAAGGCATTGCGCCCCACCGGAGCAACATATCGCGTCGTGAAAAACACGCTGGCGGAGCGGGCAGGCAAGGGCACGAAGGTTGAATCGGCCTTAAAGGATCTTACCGGCGTCACCTCGATTGCCTATACCCAAGGCGATCCGGTGGCACTCGCTAAGGCGTTGTCGAAGTATGCCAAGGACAATCCTGAATTCACGTTCAAGGCCGGCCTCGTCGAGGGCCGCGTCATCACCGTGAAAGAGATTGAGTCGCTTGCGACCATGCCTTCGAAAGAAGAGCTGTATTCCAAGTTGCTCTTCATGTTGAATGCCCCGGCACAGCGCTTGGTTACGACGATGAATGCAGTTGGGCGGGACCTGGCTGTCGTTATCGGTCAGGGCGTTGAGCAGAAAAAGTTTAAAGAAGCGTAGGAGAGCTTCTGGCTTCTGCTTGTTAGCTTCGCTAGGTAAGTCGAAAGAAAGCTAATGGCTTGGAGCTTCACAGGTTTGCCGGCGGTTTGTTGCCGGAAAAAAGATTTGGTTGTCTTGATGCGGGGGTTGCGCGGTTGAAGCTTGGCGTTGTCTGGCGCCGAGTGGATGCCTGGTCGCACTGGAAACCCGGCGGAGAGATGGCGAAAATCGCAACTCATTTAAATAAAGCGGAGAATTCACATGGCAGATTTACAGCAGATAGAAGAATCGATTGTTGGCTTGTCGTTGCTTGAGGCGGCAGAGCTGGTGAAGAAACTTGAATCGCGGCTTGGCGTTTCAGCAGCGGCGGCGGCCCCGGTGATGATGGCTGGCGGCGGCGCGGGTGCGGGTGCAGCGGCTCCTGCGGAAGAAAAGACCGAATTTACGGTCGTTCTGAAGGAAGTTGGCGCCAACAAGATCAACGTCATCAAGGCTGTTCGCGAAGTGACGAGCCTTGGCTTGAAAGAAGCGAAGGACCTGGTTGACGGCGCTCCGAAGAGCATCAAGGAAGGCGTCTCCAAGGATGAAGCAGAGACGATCAGGAAGAAGTTCACGGAAGCTGGAGCTGTTGTCGAAGTGAAGTAGCTTCCAAATAGTTGGTGCAGGGCGGCGGAGGAAACGCGTGGCTGGCGGATTTGGACGAATCGAAGTCCTGCTGAAACGCGGAGATCCCGTCGCCTGCAATTATTTGACCGAATAGTGGATGAATCCTTTAGAGCGGTGGTAGAATCAAACAAATAACCCGCTTATCTGGTTTCACTGCGAGGCGACGGCGACCTGCATCCTCCAAATAACCCAGAAAGCGGAAGTGGAAACGGTCGCTGGATAGAAGTATGGCAGCCTTTCCCGCAGGCGGCGGGACGGAACAGGCCTTTTTGAACTGGTTCGGAATATTACAAGATATTAAAGACTAAGCGTCGCGCACGGCGCCCGAGGACAAACACGTCCTTCGCGGGGCCGTCGCTTTATTTTGCTGTACGCCGCCCTATGGCAGTTCGCAACACCTGTTCGTAACACTTAAAGATTTCGGCGTCGCATGGCGCCCCTCATTCCGCGCTGTACCGCAGCCCCGCGCTGCTTGAAAGCAGGAGCTTCAGAGAATGCCTAACCACAGTCTTCACCGCAAGCGTTTTGATTTTTCCAAGATTCCAGCAACCATCCAGATCCCGAACCTGATCGAGGTTCAGAAGCGCTCCTACGACCGCTTCCTGCAAATGGATAAACTCCCGAGCGAGCGCGAAGATGGCGGCTTGCAGGCGGTCTTTCAATCGGTGTTTCCGATTACCGACTTCCGCAACGTGTCGCAGCTTGAATTTGTGGACTTCTCGATCGGCAACTGGGAATGCAAGTGCGGCCACCTAAAAGGCCTGCATCACCTCCGCACCACTTGCAAGAACTGCGGATCGACGGTGATCACGGACCCGTTCCATCCAGGCGAAGTTCTTTGCCATAAGTGCGGAACGTACAACGCCAACACGCCCGATTTCTGTAACAAGTGCGGCGACCCGGTTGGATTGCAGCTGAAGTACGACGTGGCGGAGTGCGAAGAGCGAGGCATGACCTACTCTGCTCCACTCAAGGTCACCATGCGGTTGACTATCTGGGATAAGGACGAGGTCGGCAACCGCTCGATCCGTGACATCAAGGAACAGGAAGTTTTTTTTGGCGATGTGCCTTTGATGACGCAGAACGGAACCTTCATTATTAATGGGACCGAGCGCGTCATCGTCAGCCAGTTGCATCGCTCGCCTGGCGTGTTCTTTGAAACTGCCGCGAACCGCACCTACTTTCTCGGAAAGATCATTCCTTATCGTGGATCGTGGGTCGAGTTTGAATACGACCAGAAGAACGTGCTGTATGTCCGCATCGATCGCAAGCGCAAATTCCTGGGCACGATTTTCCTGCGCGCTCTAGGGCTACGATCGGGCGAAGACATTCTGAAGACGTTTTACACGACGGATCGTCTTGTCGTCCGCGACAAGAAGCTTTTCTGGACGCTTGATCCGGCGAGCGAGAAAGCCACCAATCTGCTTGGCATGAAGCTTGCCCACAGCATCAAGTCGAAGTCGGGCGACGAAGTGGCGCACTCCGGCCGCAAGATCAGCGCGGCAATTCTGAAGGAAATTCAAAAAGCGAAGATCAGCGAGATCGAGATCGACATGAGCGATCTCGAAGGCGCCTGGGCGGCGGGCGACATCGTCGATACGACAAGCGGCGAGGTGCTGCTCGAAGCGAACTCCGAAATCACGGCTGACAAGGTTTCGAAGATCATGGAATCGGGCGTGGTCGAAATGACCGTCTTTTTCCCGGAACGCGACGATGTGGGTACGGTGATCAGCCAGACTTTGCGTCGCGATTCGGTGACCACTCCTTCGGAAGCTTTGATCGAAATTTACCGCAAGCTGCGTCCGGGCGATCCGCCAACGCTTGATACGGCGACGGCTCTGTTTCAGGGGATGTTCTTCGATCCGCGCAAGTATGACTTCTCTCGCGTCGGCCGTTTGAAATTCAACATCAAGCTGTTTGAGAACCAGGAAGCGACGACCCTGGAACAGCGCACGCTTGATCCGAACGATTTCTACGCGACCATTAAGTACCTGCTGAAGCTGCGGAAGAATATCGGCGTTGTGGATGACATCGATCACCTTGGCAATCGCCGTGTACGCGCGGTTGGCGAGTTGCTCGAAAACCAGTTTCGCATTGGCTTGGTCCGCATGGAACGCGCGATCAAGGAAAAAATGTCGGTTTACCAGGAAATGTCGACGGCGATGCCGCACGACCTGGTCAACGCGAAGCCGGTGATGGCTGCGATTCGAGAGTTCTTCGGCTCATCGCAGTTGTCGCAATTCATGGATCAGACCAACCCGCTCTCGGAAATTACGCACAAGCGGCGTCTCTCCGCGCTTGGGCCGGGGGGCTTGTCGCGTGAACGCGCTGGATTCGAAGTGCGCGACGTTCACCCGACGCACTACGGGCGTATCTGTCCGATTGAAACCCCGGAAGGTCCGAACATCGGACTCATTTCGTCGTTGAGCTGCTTTGCCCGAATTAACGATTACGGATTCATCGAGTCGCCTTATCGCAAGGTTAAAGGCGCTCGCGTGGTGGATTACGTGATAGTCGTCAATGCGGGAGATAGCACGCACAAGGTCGGCGATTATGTCGAGAAAAGCGAGATGGAGAAGACCAACGCCGATCTCAAGGACCGGAAGAAGAAGCCGGTTGAGGTTGATCCCTTCTCGTTCTATTTGTCGGCCTGGGAAGAAGACCGGCACACCATCGCGCAGGCGAATATTGAGCTCGACGACAAGGGGCGCATTGCCGGAGAGCTGGTCAACGCTCGTAAAGCGGGCAACTTTGTTCTCGTGCATCGCGATGAAGTTGATTATGTCGACGTCAGCCCGAAGCAGCTCGTCTCGGTTGCCGCTTCGCTCGTGCCCTTCCTGGAGCACGACGACGCAAACCGCGCGCTGATGGGCGCTAACATGCAACGCCAATCGGTGCCCTTGCTTCGTGCGCAGGCCCCGATTGTTGGAACCGGAATGGAAGGGGTCACGGCTCGCGATTCTGGTGCTGTCATCCTCGCCAAGCGTAACGGAATTATCGACTCGGTCGACTCCGAGCGCATCATTGTTCGCGTCGAGGGTGAGCATCATCCGATGCAGCTATCGCGTGAAGTGGGCAGCGACATTTATCAGCTCACGAAGTTCAAGCGCTCGAACCAGAACACGTGTATCAACCAGAAGCCGATCGTGAAGAAGGGGCAGCGCGTGGTTAAAGGGCAGGTGATCGCCGACGGCCCCTGCACCGACTTTGGCGAGCTGGCTCTAGGGCGCAACGTGCTCGTGGCGTTCATGCCATGGCGCGGCTATAACTTCGAAGATGCGATTCTGGTATCGGAAAAAATGGTGAAAGACGACTACTACACCTCCGTCCACATCGAAGAGTTCGAACTTGAAGCGCGCGACACGAAGCTCGGGCCGGAAGAAGTGACGCGGGATATTCCGAACGTCAGCGAATCGACCTTGCGTAATCTGGATGAAGCTGGCGTGATCCGCATCGGCGCCGGCATCAAGCAGGGCGACATCATTGTCGGCAAAGTGACGCCGAAGGGTGAGACGCAGCTGACTCCGGAAGAGAAGTTGCTTCGTGCGATCTTCGGCGAAAAGGCCGGCGACGTGCGCGACGCTTCGCTTTACTGTCCTCCGGGAATTGAAGGCATCGTGGTCGACGTGAAGATCTTCTCGCGCAAGGGCCAGGAAAAGGATGAGCGCGCGAAGACGATCGAAGGCAACCAGATTGCGAAGCTCGAAAAGAATTTGTCGGACGAGATTCGAATTCTGACCGACGAGCGTCTCAAGCGTCTCGACGGCCTGTTGGGCGGCAAGGAGGTGCAGGCTGATCTGCACGATGAGCGCACCAACAAGCGTTTGCTGACGAAGGACACCGTTCTCGACCGCGACGCGATCGAGCGCATCTCGACGCGAAACTTGAAGCGCATCAAGTATGCCGACAAGGATCCGCGCGTGAACGAGCAGATCGACGAGATCGAAGAAATGACCTCGCGCCAGATCGACGTCCTCAAAAAAATCGTCAATGAGCGTAAGGACAAACTGACCAAGGGTGATGAACTGCCGCCGGGCGTAATTAAGCTGGTCAAGGTTTACATCGCCATGAAGCGCAAGCTGAGCGTCGGCGACAAGATGGCCGGACGTCATGGTAATAAGGGCGTGATCGCACGCATTCTGCCGGAAGAGGATATGCCGTACCTCGAAGACGGAACGCCGGTCGAAATCGTCCTGAATCCGCTCGGTGTCCCAAGCCGCATGAACGTGGGACAGATTCTTGAAACCCACCTCGGATGGGCAGGCCACGAACTGGGCAAGAAGATCGACGTCTTACTGAAGCAGAATAACCGTACTGAGACAATCCGGCGCGAACTTAAGACCTTGTTCAAGGACACGGTTTTGGCGGAGACGATCGGTGACATGAGCGAAGAGGAGTTGGAGTCGATTGCTCCGACTCTGGCGAAGGGCGTGTTCATGGGCTCGGCGGTGTTTGACGGCGCGCGCGAGACTGAGATCAAAGCGCTGCTATCAAGTGCCGGCTTGCCGACTTCAGGCAAGACGAGCCTTCGCGACGGTCACACGGGCGAAGTCTTCGAACAGCCGGTAACGGTTGGCTATATCTACATGTTGAAGCTGTCGCATCTCGTGGACGACAAGATTCACGCTCGCTCCATCGGCCCCTATTCTTTGATCACCCAACAACCTTTGGGTGGCAAAGCGCAGTTCGGAGGCCAGCGTTTCGGAGAGATGGAAGTGTGGGCTCTCGAGGCGTACGGCGCGGCGTTCATCTTGCAAGAGTTGCTGACCGCGAAGTCGGACGACGTTTACGGACGCACCAAAATCTATGAAGCCATTGTTAAAGGCGAGGCTGCCATGGAGCCGGGCGTGCCGGAATCGTTCAACGTGCTGATTCGCGAGTTGCAGGCGCTCTGTCTGGATGTGGAATTGATTAAGGTGACCGAGAAGAAGCCGGTGGCCGTAGCAGCGGACTAGTTTCCGAATGAAACTCCGTGCTCCTTGTCAGAGTTTTATAACTGGGGGAACACGGAGTTCAAGGAACAAATCCGAGCGAACAAGTTTTGATGATTAGCCATTGTGGTGACGCGCTCTCATCGCCGCAAGTGGCAAAAGCTCAAGTCCGGGTCTTTCTTCTCCAGAGCTGAGAAGAAAGCTCCGGCAATTGAGAACTGCAGTCGAGAGCCGCTGGTGGATACGTAAAATCCACGAGAAAGCGGAGGAACATGTTTCGTTCGAGCCCATTCGATATGGCCAACCCCGTGGCTGATTTCGATGCCATACGTATCAGCCTGGCGTCCCCGGAAAAAATACGGAGCTGGTCGCACGGCGAAGTGACCAAGCCGGAAACCATCAATTACCGAACCTTCAAGCCCGAGCGCGATGGCTTGTTCTGCGCTCGCATCTTTGGCCCGGTCACGGACTGGGAATGCCTGTGCGGCAAGTACAAGCGCATGAAGCATCGCGGCGTGATCTGCGACAAGTGCGGCGTTGAAGTCACGCTGTCGAAAGTTCGCCGCGAGCGCCTCGGCCACATTGAGCTCGCATCGCCGTGTTCCCACGTGTGGTTCTTCAAGGGACTGCCCAGCCGCATCGGGCACCTGCTTGATATTTCGCTGCGCGATCTTGAAGCGATTCTCTACTTTGAAGCTTACGTCGTGATCGATCCGGGCGACTCTCCGGTAAAAGAGCGGGAGGTGATCAAGGACGAAGCGAAATATCGCGAGCTTGATCAGCAATACCGGCCGGCCGGCTTCAAGGCCATGATGGGCGCGGAAGCGATCAAGGAACTTCTTAAGCGGATCGAAGTGGAAGGGCTCTCCGTCGAACTGCGCGAGAAGATGAAGCATGAGACTTCGCTGCAGAAGCGGCTGAAATATGCCAAGCGCCTGAAGGTCGTGGAGGCGTTCCGCAAGAGCGGCAACAAGCCGCAGTGGATGATTCTTGACGTGCTCCCGGTGATTCCACCTGAGTTGCGTCCTCTCGTTCCGCTGGATGGCGGACGTTTTGCAACCTCCGACTTAAACGATCTCTATCGCCGCGTCATCAACCGCAATAACCGGTTGAAGAAGTTGATGGACCTGCACGCTCCTGAAGTCATCGTGCGCAACGAAAAGCGCATGCTGCAGGAAGCAGTCGACGCGCTGTTTGACAACGGACGCCGAGGCCGCGTTCTGCGTGGAGCGAACAATCGCCCGCTAAAGTCGCTTTCTGATACGCTCAAGGGAAAGCAGGGTCGTTTTCGCCAGAACCTGCTCGGCAAACGCGTCGACTACTCAGGACGTTCCGTCATTGTGGTCGGTCCAGAACTCAAGCTGCACCAATGCGGGTTGCCGAAGAAGATGGCGCTCGAACTCTTCAAGCCCTTCATCTATCACCGCCTGGAACAGACGGGAAACTGCACCACGATCAAGCAAGCAAAAGAGATGGTCGAGCAGCAGGACCCGATTGTGTGGGACATTCTGGAAGAGGTCATCAAAGACCATCCGGTGATGTTGAACCGCGCGCCTACGCTCCACCGCCTTGGCATTCAGGCGTTTGAGCCGGTGCTCGTGGAAGGCAAGGCGATCAAGATCCATCCGCTTGTTTGCACAGCATTTAATGCCGACTTTGACGGCGATCAGATGGCGGTACACATCCCGCTGTCTCCTGAAGCGCAGGTCGAAGCCAGCGTTCTGATGTTGTCATCGCACAACATTCTTTCACCGGCATCCGGGCAGCCGATCACTGTTCCTACGCAGGACATGGTGCTTGGCCTTTATTACTTGACCAAAGCGAAGCCGGGAGCCAAGGGAGAAGGGCGATCTTTCGCGAACATCGACGAAGTGATCATCGCGCTCGAGATGGGCGAAGTGGAAACGCTGACGCCGATTCGCCTGCGCTATAGCGGCGAGGTCATCGACCTGACGCAGGCTTACGACGATCAGGATGTGAACCACACCGAGCCGATCAACATGACGCGCGAGTACCTGAACACCACAGTGGGACGCGCGATTCTGAATGACAACCTGCCGAAGGCTGTTCCGGGCGTCAACGTCAGCATGCCCTACATCAATGGACTTCTGAAGAAGAAGGGCATTGGGCAGCTGGTGAATTACTGTTACCTGCGCTTTGGCCTCGAAGTCACGGTCAAGATGCTTGACCAGATCAAGTCGCTTGGCTTTAAGTATGCCACGCGATCGGGTCTATCGATCGGCATCGATGACATGGTCATTCCTGACAACAAGAGGACCCTGGTGAAAGATGCCGATAAGCAGGTTATTGCAGTCCAGCAGCAGTACTTGGACGGCGCGATCACCAACGGCGAACGCTATAACAAGGTCATCGAAATCTGGTCAGCAATCACGGAAAAAGTTGCCGATGAAATGTTTGGCCAGATGCAACGGCGCGACAAGGAAGGCCAGTTGAATCCGATTTACGTCATGGCCGATTCCGGCGCTCGAGGATCGAAGCAGCAGATTCGCCAACTCTCCGGTATGCGCGGATTGATGGCGAAGCCGACGGGTGAAATTATCGAGACGCCGATCACAGCCAACTTCCGTGAAGGCCTAACCGTTCTCGAATACTTCATCTCGACGCACGGCGCTCGTAAGGGCTTAGCTGACACGGCGTTGAAGACGGCTGACTCTGGCTACCTGACGCGGCGTCTGGTTGACGTTGCGCAGGACGTGATCATCAGCGAATACGATTGCGGAACCGTTGACGGCATTTTCGTCTCCGGGATCGTCGAGGCGGGCGAAATTATCGAACCGCTCCGCGACCGCATTGTTGGCCGCGTATCGCTTGAGAAGATCAAGGACTACGAAGGGCAGGTCGTGGTCGACATCAACCACGAGATCACGGAAGATCTGGCAGGCTCGATTCAGGCTGCCGGAATCGAACGGGTCAAGATCCGCTCGGTGCTCACCTGTGAATCGAAGCGCGGAGTTTGCGTGATGTGTTACGGACGCAACCTGGCTTCCGGCCGTCTCGTCGAACTTGGCGAAGCCACCGGAGTCATCGCGGCTCAATCCATCGGCGAGCCTGGAACGCAGCTGACCATGCGTACCTTCCATATCGGTGGTACGGCATCGCGAGTTTCGGAACAGTCGCGACTCGATGCGAAGAGCAACGGCACGGTCCGCTTTGTGAACCTGCAGACCGTCAAATCGAAGTCGGGCGACCTCGTGGTCATGAATCGGCAGGGATCGATTGCGATCGTCGACGACAAGGGGCGGGAACGCGAGCGCTACGCAGTTGTATACGGAGCCAAGGTGAAGGTCACCGAAGGCGGACCGGTGCAACTCGGGCAGGTGCTGGTCGAGTGGGATCCTTATACTTTCGCCATCCTCACCGAAATCGGTGGAACGGCGCAGTTCAAGGACTTGCAGGAAGGCATCACGCTGCACGAAGAAGTCGATGAGGTTACCGGCTTGTCGCGGCACGTGGTGGCTGACTCGCCGGACGAGAAGCGTCAGCCTGCGATCGTAATCAAGGGCAAGGCTAGCAAGCGCTACCTGATGCCTTCGCGCGCTCACCTCATGGTGCAAGACGGCGACACGGTATTCCCGGGAGACGTGCTGGCCAAGATCCCGCGTGAAACGACCAAGACGAAAGACATCACCGGCGGTCTGCCGCGTGTCGTCGAATTGTTCGAGGCACGTAAGCCGCGCGAGACTGCTGTCATCAGCGAAATCGATGGCACGGTGCGCTTCGGTGAAGTGGCCAAGGGGCAGCGCAAACTCTATGTTGCGGCCGATAACGGCACGGAGAAGGAATACTCCGTACCGCGCGGTGTTCACATCAACGTGCAGGAAGGCGAGCGAGTGAAAGCGGGCGAACCTCTTATGGACGGACCGCTCAACCCGCACGACATTCTCGCGGTACTTGGCGAGAAGGAACTGCAGTCTTACCTGGTGAACGAAATCCAGGAAGTCTACCGCTTGCAGGGCGTGAACATTTCGGACAAGCACATTGAAGTGATCGTCCGGCAAATGATGCGCTGGGTAAAGGTCGAGGACGTGGGCGATACGCAGTTCCTTTTGGAGCAGCAGATCGACAAGTTCCGCTTCCACGAAGAGAACGAGCGTGCGATAGCCAATGGCGGCAAGCCCGCCACGGGTCGTCCATTGTTGCTCGGAATCACGAAGGCGTCGCTGTCGACCGATTCGTTTATTTCGGCTGCCTCCTTCCAGGAGACGACGCGTGTGCTGACCGAGGCTTCGATTCAAGGAGCTGTCGACCATCTGCGCGGTCTGAAAGAAAACGTCATCGTGGGGCGGTTGATTCCTGCCGGAACCGGCATGGAATACTACCGCAACGTGCGACTCTCTCCGGAAATGGAAGAGGCGGCGAGCAAGGTGCAGGAAGAAGTTTCGCAGGCTTACGAGGATGCGGAGCGCGCACTGGAGCTTATGCGTCACGAAGGCGAGACCGAAGAACTGGCTGCAGAATAATTCGCGGCAAGTCAACAGTGGGGGCGACCATGAGTCGCCCCCGTTTTCTTAGTGGCTTTTTTGGAGGTTTTCTGCCATTTTCTGAATGAATTCTTCTTCATTAAAACGAATGTCATTAGCTGTTGAGCCGCAGATTAGGCAGACGCAGGATCGGACGCCTCGTCCGGACCCGACTCCGGGTGGGCTTATCATCGCTCCAGCCCTCGGGCGTTTCTGGCGCCTGTTTCGGCTGGCGGTTTGGCGGTCTTTTGAGCATGATGCGTTTGCCACAGCCAAGGCAGCGGCCTATTCCTCGATATTCACTTTCTTTCCTGCTCTGCTCGTTCTCGGGTCCGTTCTTGCCACGATCAGCCGGGGACAGGTTTATTTGCGCGAGGTGTCTTATGCTCTCGGCACAATTCTGCCGGCTGGGAGTTCGGCTGCGCTTTCCTACCTGAGAGGCAATGGAGTTAGCCGCCCCGTGGGACTTCTCGTCTCAACCACTGTCCTTACAATCTGGAGCGCTTCGGGCGCGATCATTTCATGGATGGAAGGGTTTCGGCGCGCTTATCAACTCCCGAAGACGTGGGGATTGGTTAAAGAGCGGCTGATAGCAATTTCGCTGGTCTTGATGGCGGGATTGCCACTCACTTTTGCTACGATCCTCGTAGCCTTCGGCAGCCGCATTGAAACACGAATTCTTTTTCAGATCGGGCACGAATTTGGCCCACTCGTTTTACTTTTGTGGGGAGCGATTCGCTGGCTTATCGCGATCCTCACTAGCATTGCCGTCATTCAACTCATCTACCACAACGCGGTGCCCCGAACCCAGCCCTGGCACAGCGTCTTGCCGGGAGCGGTGCTGGCCACGGGACTGTGGCTGCTTTCTACCGCCTTCTTTGGCTGGTATCTGCAACACTATGCGGATTACAGCATCATCTACGGCTCGCTCGGAGTCGGCATCGCGCTGTTAGTCTGGATGTATATCATCTCGCTGGTTGTGCTGATTGGGGCTGAGTTCAATGCCATGATCTATCCTCGCGGTTTAACCAGAGTGCCTCGTCCGCAGGATACTGTTGTTGTCCGGTAATTTTTGAAGGCTACAACAGGCGCAACCGCTTACCAGGTCTCAGTTCATCAACCTACAGGAGAGAATTTGAAAGCACGTACAACAGACTTGTCCCGTAAGGCAGAGTTGTCGCCGAGTGGCGCGGTTACCAGGCCTTGCGCAACGACGCGACGGGCAAAGATTGTATGCACGATTGGTCCGGCATGTGACTCTACAGAGATGATCCGCGAGCTCATGCTTGCGGGGATGGATGTGGCACGGCTCAATTTTTCGCATGGAAGCCATGATGAGCACTCGGAAAGAATGCAGCGGATTCGCCGGGCTGCGAAAGAATTGAAACGCACCGTCTGTATTTTGCAAGACCTGCAGGGGCCGAAGATCCGGACGGGTGATTTGAAAGATGGAAAGAGCGTTGTTCTCGAGCCGGGCGGCACGTTCACGATC
>JANYKL010000017.1 GCA_025361625.1 Acidobacteriaceae bacterium | reverse complement strand
GGCTATTAACGACCAGCAGAGATTTTAACACGCGGCTCGTTTGTGGCATCAAAAGTTGGACGATGAGTGAGACGGACGGTGGAGTTGACGCCTACCATTGACACGACGGTGAGTGAATCCGCGCTTTGGAGAGGGTGGATTTGTTCTGGCCGCATCAGCCAACGATAAAAGTGATGGAAATGAAAAGTTCACCCCAACATTTCGCTTCGAGTATCGAGGATGGAAACGCGAAAGGGTTCGTCCGGGTTCGCGGCGCCCGCGAACATAATCTCAAGAACGTAAATGTGGATATCCCGCGTGACGCCCTGGTTGTATTTACCGGAGTGTCAGGCTCGGGAAAGTCGTCCCTCGCGTTTGGCACGCTTTACGCGGAGGCGCAACGCCGGTATCTCGAATCGGTTTCTCCTTACGCGCGGCGGTTGTTTCATCAGATGTCTGTACCGGAGGTTGACGAGATTGACGGCTTGCCTCCGGCTGTCGCGCTACAGCAGCAGCGCGGAACGCCAACCACACGCTCGTCGGTAGGCAGTGTCACAACTCTTTCTAACCTGCTGCGCATGCTCTATTCCCGGGCTGGCGATTATCCCCGCAATCAACCGCTGCTCTATGCGGAATCGTTTTCGCCCAACACGCCCGAGGGCGCGTGCCCCAAGTGTCATGGATTGGGCCGCGTCTATGAAGTGACGGAACGCTCGATGGTGCCGGATGACTCCCTCACAATTCGTGAGCGCGCCATCGCCGCGTGGCCGATTGGATGGGCTGGTCAAAATCAACGCGACATTCTGACCACTCTAGGCTACGACGTCGATCGCCCCTGGCGCGACCTGCCCAGGAAAGATCGCGACTGGATTCTCTTCACCGAAGATCAACCCGTCGTGCCGGTCTACGCCGGACTGACTCCCGCGGAAACCAAGCGAGCACTCAAACGGAAAGATGAGCCGAGCTACAACGGCACATTCACCAGCGCGCGGCGGCACGTCATGCATACCTTCGCCAACACCGACAGTCCGATGATGAAGAAGCGCGTCGCGCAGTACATGCTAAGTGCGGAATGCCCGCTGTGCCACGGCAAGCGATTGCGTCGCGAGTCTTTGTCGGTGAAGTTCGCTGGATTCGATATTGCCGAAATTTCGAGACTGCCACTGTTGCGGCTGGACAGCATCATGGCTCCGTACGGCAAGGGAACCGCATCGACTGTGGCAAAAATGGCGGCAGAGCATCCGGAGAAAGCAGAGGTCGTCCGGCGGATCGCTCAGGATCTCTGCGCACGCCTTGCGGTGTTGCTGAATCTGGGGCTTGGCTATCTTGCGCTCGAACGAAGTACACCTACGCTCTCGCCTGGCGAACTGCAACGCCTGCGGCTCGCGACACAGGTTCGTTCGAACCTCTTCGGAGTTGTGTATGTGCTGGATGAACCCTCGGCAGGGCTTCATCCGGCAGATACCGAATCGTTGCTCACGGCTCTAGCGGAGTTGAAGGCCGCCGGCAACTCACTCTTCGTGGTCGAGCATGATCTTGATGTGATCCGTCGCGCAGACTGGATTGTTGATGTAGGGCCGGCGGCCGGCCAAAATGGTGGCGACATACTTTACAGCGGTCCCCCTTCCGGGCTCGAGCTCGTAAAAAAATCAGAGACTCGGCGATATCTATTTACGCAAGAAGCGCCGCCAATTCGGAATCCACGCACGCCACGTGGCTGGCTGCGTTTGACCGGAGTCACGCGCAACAACCTTCAGGACCTTGACGCAGACTTTCCAATCGGGATACTCACCACGGTGACCGGCGTTTCCGGTTCGGGCAAGTCCAGTTTGACGAGCCAGGCACTCGTGGAATTGGTCGCAGAGCGACTCGGCCACAACCTTGATTCAAGCGCCGGCGTAAATTCTGCCGCCGTAAATTCTGCCGTAAATTCTGAAGACAGCGAAGACCTTGAGCATATCGCGCCCGTCACTCTGGGCGGGCAAATTTCGTCAGGCATCGAACTCATCAAGCGCCTGGTGGTCGTCGATCAAAGGCCCATCGGCCGCACACCTCGCTCCAATCTTGCCACCTACACCGGGCTGTTCGATCATGTCCGCAATCTTTTCGCTTCAACAAAAGAGGCTCGTGCTCGTCACTACGGCGCCGGCCGCTTTTCATTTAACGTAGCAAGCGGACGCTGTGAGACCTGTAAGGGAGAGGGCTTTGTGATGGTCGAACTGCTCTTTCTCCCAAGCGTTTATGCTCCCTGCCCCGCCTGCCATGGCGCGCGTTACAACGCCAAAACTCTCGATATAAAGTATCGCGACAAAAATATCGCGGAGGTATTGGGAATGACTGTCGACGCCGCCTGGGAATTTTTTGCGGACGACGCCCATACCTGTCACTCCCTCAGTGTTCTGCGTGAAGTTGGGCTGGGTTACATAAGGCTTGGTCAGCCCGCAACTGAACTTTCCGGAGGCGAGGCTCAGAGAATCAAACTAGCGACCGAACTGCAGCGGGCGCAGCGTGGCAATACCCTTTATGTGCTCGACGAGCCCACTACGGGGCTGCACGCATCAGATGTCGACAGGCTCATCGCGCAACTTGATGGTCTGGTGCAGTCCGGCAATACCGTGATCGTGGTTGAGCACGATATGCGGGTTGTGGCAGCGAGCGATTGGGTTATCGATATCGGACCCGGCGCGGGAGAAGAGGGCGGTGACGTCGTTGCCGCGGGAACGCCCGAGGAAGTTTCACGCGTCACTCGAAGCCGCACCGCACTGTATTTAGCGCGTTTTCTTCAGGGCGCCAAAAAAGATGCCGAAAATAAAAGCGTGAAGCTTCGATCAGATGACGATGAGCAAATCTCTCGTAGCGCGTAGCCACTGGGACCGAGTGCGAGCGTGATCGGGGCGGCAAGCCCGTGCGTACGTGATTCGAATCCGGTAAACTGGAGTCGAGTAAAAAGAACAAAGTGATCGACGATGGAGGCGGCTAGCGCCTTTTCTGCATCGCCCACTTCATGCAATCATCTCCATAGAACTTCTGCGACAGGAAGGTCAGTCATGCCAATCGAAACCGACGCGGTAGTAGCCGAACAGAAAAGTCCAAGTCCGAAGAAGCCCCACTCAGGTCAGTCAAGCGCAGTTCAGTCGAGCGCAGTTCAATCCAACGCAGTTCCCGACGTTCGCGTGCTCCCGAACTACATTAACGGTCGCTGGACTGCCGCCCAAGCCTCTGGACGTGTTGACGTGACCAATCCTGCTAGCGGCGAGATTTTAGCCAGGGCGCCGCTGTCCGGAGCAGTTGAAGTCGAGGCTGCGGTTGCTGCCGCCAGCGCTGCGTTGCCCGATTGGCGCGGAAGATCGGTTGGCGAGCGCACGAATTTTATTTTCGCCTTGCGCGAAAAATTCCGGCAGCGAATCGACGAGCTTGCACTATCGATCACTCGCGAGGGCGGCAAGGTTTTGTCAGATGCACGCGCCGAAGTTACGCGCTCGATTGAAGTGTTGGAAGTTGCATGCTCGGCTCCGATGACAATGCAGGGGCGGATTCTTGAAGGCGTGTCCCGCGGAATCAACACAGAAACAATTCGACAGCCCGTAGGCGTTTGCGCGGCGATTACGCCCTTTAACTTTCCGGCAATGGTGCCGATGTGGTTTCTGCCCTTTGCCATTGTGTACGGCAACACATTTATTTTGAAGCCCTCCGAGCAGGTTCCTCTTACTTCCGAATTGATCGTGAATATTCTGGAGGAGATCGGATTGCCTCCGGGAGTTGTCAACATCGTGCACGGTGGCCACGATGCCGTGAACGCGATCCTGGATAGCCCCGGCATTCGCGCTGTCTCTTTTGTAGGTTCGGTCAACACAGCGAAATACATCTATCGGCGCGCAGCGGAAAAAGGCAAGCGCGTGCAAGCATTGGGTGGGGCAAAGAATTACATGGTGGTTATGCCGGATGCAGTCGTCGACAAAACTGTGTCGAACATTCTGGGCAGCGCATTTGGCAACGCAGGGCAGCGCTGCATGGCCGGGTCCGTCTTAGTCACAGTGGGAGCGGCGCAAGAGGCGATCATGGGGCGATTGAAGGACGAGGCGGAGAAACTGATCGCCGGGGAAGGGACCAACCCCAAGGCAAGCCTTGGGCCGGTGATTTCGAGTGCCGCGTGCGATCGCGTTCACGCATCGATTGAGACGGGCATAAAAGAAGGGGCGAATCTGCTCGTGGATGGGCGACATCCCAAGGGAACACCGGAAGGTGGCAATTTTGTCGGCCCCACGATCTTAACCAACGTTAAGGCTGATATGCATGTTTGCCGCGACGAAATATTTGGCCCCGTCTTGTCTGTGATGCACGCAGACACTCTCGAAGAAGCGATCACGTTAGTAAACAGCGATCCGCGGGGCAACGGTACATCGATCTTCACTGAAAATGGGGCAGCAGTGCGCGAGTTCAGTCGGCGTATCGAGGTGGGCATGGTCGGTGTGAACATCGGCGTCGCGGCATCGCCCGCATACTTTCCATTCTCCGGATGGAAGGATTCTTTCTTCGGCGACTTGCATGTTCACGGATTTGACGCGGTTGAGTTTTTCACCCGCAAGAAGACCATTACCTCGCGATATTTCTCGGCGGGTGAGACAGGGAAGTATTTTGTGGAGCAAGGCGACAAGCACTGATCCGACAAGAGCTGATCAGCGGCCCGGGAAATTACATAGGTCCTTCGCCTCAGGATGACAGTCTCTTAAGTCGAGCCATAACCCGCTACGGTTGCGAGTAGAGCGCTCGCTTTAGAAATTCTCCCGCCCCAGCGCGACCGGTAAACTTATCTCCATCCACTACGACTTTGCCGCGCGATAGAACTACGTCTGGCATCCCCGTCACTTGAATTCCTTCAAACATGGAATAGTCGACCCGCATGTGATGAGTCTTGGCACTGATTGTGTGTTTTCGATTCGGGTCGAAGATGACCAGGTCGGCATCGCTTCCAACCGCGATCGTGCCTTTACGCGGATACAAACCGAAAAGTTTCGCCGGCGTTGTGGAAACTAATTCGACGAAGCGGTTTACGCTGAATCGTCCGCCCGCGACGCCCCCGGAATATATCAGGCTCATGCGGTGCTCAATGCCCGGCCCGCCATTCGGAATTTTCGTGAAATCATCGAGTCCCAACTCTTTTTGCTCTTTAAAGCAGAAAGGACAATGATCGGTCGACACCACCTGCAGATGGTCTGTCTTTAACCCGTTCCACAGTTTCTCCTGATGCCATTTTTCGCGCAGTGGAGGAGTGAAAACGTACTTCGCCCCTTCGAAACCGGGCGCGTCGAAATTGTCCAGCGACAAATATAAATATTGCGGACACGTCTCGGCATACACCGGCAGGCCGCGATCCCTGGCCTCGCGCACCTTCTCGAGTGCCTCATTGCAACTGAGATGAACGATATAAAGAGGCGCTCCTGCCATTTCAGCGAGCGCAATTGCCCGCGAAACCGCCTCAGCTTCCGCCGTAGTCGGGCGAGTGAGTGCGTGATACTTTGGCGCCTTCTTTCCTTCAGCCAGTGCCTGCTGCACGATCACATCGATCGCGCCCCCATTTTCCGCATGCATGCAAACCAGCCCGCCGTTTTTCGAAGTGGTGCGAAGAGCTCTAAAGATGCTCGCGTCATCGAGCATAAATACGCCCGGATATGCCATGAATAACTTGAAACTTGTAACCCCATCGCGCACCAGCGCATTCATCTCGTCCAGTTGAGCGTCCGCGAGGTCGGTGATGATGCAATGGAATGCATAATCGCATACAGCCTTGCCCGCGGCTTTCTGCATCCAGGCATCGAACGCCGTACGAAGAGTCTGGCCTTTATATTGAATTGCGAAGTCAATCAGAGTCGTTGTCCCGCCAAAGGCAGCCGCCCGAGTGCCGGTCTCAAAGTCGTCGGCGCTGGTCGTTCCTCCAAAAGGCATATCGAGGTGCGTGTGCACGTCGATTCCGCCCGGGAGAACGTACCTGCCGGCTGCATCGATGACCTTGGTTGCATTCTCCCGCGGCAAATTCTCGCCGAGCGCTGAAATTTTTCCATCGCTGATCGCGACGTCGCTCGTGTAGGTATCGGCGGCAGTCGCGACGCGACCGTTGGCGATGATGGTGTCGAATCCCATGAACCTTCCTCTTCTGCGCGCGGCGAACTACAGGAGTTATGCTATACCTTTAGAAAATTATCATCGTTCGATTGTTGATCGCTACATTGCCGAGAGCCGGACTGTCATTCGCGACCGAGAGAACTGGGAGACAACATGAACTTTGGCATCACCATCAAGCCCGATATGTCGGTAGAGCGAATCGTCGCGCTGACGCGCCAGGCAGAAGCATGCGGCTTTGAATATGGATGGATCTTTGATTCTCACGTGCTCTGGCTTGAGCCCTACCCCATGCTCACCTTGATGGCCAAGAACACAAAGAAAATGCGCCTTGGCACATGCGTCACCAATCCCGCCACCCGCGATATCACTGTGACTTCAAGCCTGTTTGCAACTTTGAATTTGATCTCAGGCGGGCGCATGCAACTCGGAATCGGCCGTGGAGACAGTTCGCGGCGCGTACTCGGGAAAAAGCCGGTAACTTCGGCGCAACTTGAACATGCAGTGCAAGCCTTCCGCGATCTCACCGGAGGCAAGGAAGCGGAATATGAGGGCCAAAAGGCGCGCCTGACCTGGGCTAGCGGCGGAGTGCCACCGGTATGGGTTGCGGGATATGGGCCCAAGGTGCTTGACCTTGCCGGCCGTATCGCCGACGGAGTGATCTTGCAATTCGCCGATCCCGACCTCATCGAATGGTGTGTGAGCTTCGTGAAGAAGGGTGCAGAAGCCGCCGGGCGTGATCCGAAAAAAATTGAGATTATGGCGGCCGCTCCTGTTTGGCTTTCCGACAACGTCGAGCTTGGACGAGAGCACGTCCGCTGGTTCCCGGCCCTGGTATCGAATCACGTCGTCGATCTCGTATCGCGATATAAACCCGAGGAACTTCCGGCGTCGCTGACTTCATATATCCGCGATCGCGGGGCATACGATTACCTGCATCACTGCGAAGTCGACAGCAGTAATCGAAATTTCGTCACCGATGAGGTCACAGATCGCTTCTGCGTGCTCGGCAATGCGCAGGCGCACATTGAAAAGATTCAACGTCTCGCGCAAGCTGGCGTGACCCAGTTCAACATTTATTTAATGTGCGGGGATGAGGAAGACACGCTCGAAAAATATAAAAAAGAAGTGCTGCCTAAATTCAAGTCCTAAAAAGTCAGAGGATCAAACGCCCAGTTCTTTTGGCGACACTGGCGAAATACAACGCCAAATCCCAGCTCAGTAGATTTTTCGCGGTTATGCGGGTTGCTGGCGCAAGGTGCATCAGTTAATCGTTCGGCGTGACCGTCGTGTGAGCGCGGAATCAACCGTGTTCGGGATGCACGTTCTTGCGCAGCAAGCCCATCAGCACAGCGTAGGCAACGAACGCCACCGCAAATCCCACAAACCATGAGTAGTCGTACAGCACCCGCAGCGGCGACAAAACCAGGCCTACAAGCGCGGTCCCGGCGCCCAATCCGAGTGCAAGTATCGCGAGCCAGTTGAACCCTCGAGAATATTCATAAATCCCTCCGCGCAAATAAAGGTCATCCAGGAGCAGCACTCGTCGGCGTATCACGAAATAGTCGCAGATCATGATGCCCGCCACCGGGCCAAGAAAAGCGGCGTAACCGCCAAGCCATCCGAAAATAAATGTGCCGTAATCGGAGAGCAGCTTCCACGGCATCAAAGCAATCCCCATGAAGCAGGTGATAATACCGCCCGTCCGAAAATTGATTTTCCGTGGCCACAGGTTCGAAAAATCATTAGCCGGAGAAACGACGTTGGCTCCTATATTCACATTTAAAGTTGCTAACAAAATGGCGAGCAGAGATATCACGACAGCAGTCGGCGAATGAAAGCGGCTGAGCAACTGTACCGGGTCCCAGATCGCTCTTCCATAGATCACGACTGTAGCCGACGTGACCAAAATTCCTATCAACGAATAGAGTGTCATCGTGGTGGGCAGTGCCAGCGCCTGCCCAATCACTTGCTGCCGCTGGCTGCGAGCGAAGCGGGTAAAGTCCGGAATGTTCAGCGAGACTGTGGCCCAGAAACCGACTGTGCCATTTAGTGCAGGGATCAAAAATTTCAGGAAGTCGGAGAAGGTTAAAAAGCGTGACGGAGCCGATAGCATGGGCCCGAATCCTCCCGCCGATTTATACGCCCAACCGAGCAGAAGAAGTCCGACCGCTAGCAAAACTGGAGCGCTGACTCCTTGCAAAAATCTGATGTACTCGATGCCTTTTAGAATAACCAGCAGATTAATCAGCCAGAAGGCCATGAAGCAAATCGCGGGTCCGTGAGCTACTTGTCTCCAGGAAGGCGCAAGTGTTGAGATCAATGAGTTAATCGCTTCGCCGCCGATCCATGTTTGAATGCCGAACCATCCGCAGGCGACCAATGCGCGCAAAACTGCCGCGAAATTTGCGCCAAGCACTCCGAAAGAAGCACGGGCGAGAACCGGGAAGGGAATGCCGTAGCGTGCCCCTGGATGCGAGTTGAGCAGCATCGGGATAAGAACAATTGTGTTTCCCAGGAATACCGTCGCTACTGCCTGCTTCCAATTCATCCCTCCCTGAATCAGACTGGCCGCCAGCATGTAAGTAAGAATGTTGACCGACATCGACACCCACAGGGCAGCAAAGTTGTAGGTTCCCCAAGTGCGACGTTCGGGAGTTGCGGGGGCGAGATCTTCGTTATAAAGCGGGCTTGATTCGATGCGAGACGTTGGCATGAAAGCGTTCATTTTAGAATTAAGTCAGCCGAAGGCACCGCGCAGGCTGTTCACCGGATCGGCACTCCCCTCAGCAAGACGCTCCAGCAAGGCGCTAAAAAGAGGCTTCAACAATCAGTCTGCTGCCGCTTGCCCCGTTTGGGTCGTCAACGCAGCGTACGTCTCCGGACGGCGGTCGCGATAGAACTGCCAGACTCTGCGGACTTCCTGAATCATGTCGAGATCGAGATCCGCGACCAGCAACTCATCTTTTGTGCGGCTGGCTTGCGCGACGATCTTTCCCCGCGGATTGCAGAAATAACTCTTGCCGTAAAACTCGCCGATGTTCCATGGCTTCTCACGTCCGACGCGATTGATCGCTCCGACAAAGTAGCCATTGGCGGCGGCGTGGGCGGGTTGCTCCAGTTCCCACAAATACTCGGAAAGGCCTGCCACCGTGGCTGAAGGATTAAAAACTATTTCCGCGCCATTTAAACCAAGTACACGCGCGCCTTCGGGGAAGTGACGGTCGTAGCAGATATAAACTCCGACGCGAGCGTACTTCGTTTCGAAAACCGGATAGCCCATATCTCCCGGCGTGAAATAAAATTTCTCCCAAAAACCAGGATGCACATGCGGGATGTGATGCTTGCGATATTTGCCAAGATATTTACCGTCGGCATCGATTACGGCCGCGGTGTTGAAGTACAGCCCCGGCATTTGCTCCTCATAGATGGGGGCGACGATGACCATGCTGTACTTGGCAGCGAGCTTCTGCATCAGCTTCGTCGTCGGGCCATCGGGGATGCGCTCGGTGAGGTCGTACCAGCGGATGTCTTGCTCAGCGCAGAAGTAAGGGCCGTAGAAGAGTTCCTGCAAACAGAGAATTTTGACCTTTTTCTTTGCCGCCTGCTCAATCATCTTCAGGTGCTTGTCGATCATTGCCTTCTTGATTTCGGCTAGCGGGCGTCCGCCTCCTAGGCCGCAACTTGCCTGAATCAGACCGCAGCGCACATTTCGCGACATCATGAACCTCCGGGAGACGCTAAATATAGCAGACACTTTCTGTAGAGTCGGTGCGGGCCGTTCGTTCATCGCGCGCCGTCGCCGGAGACATCGGAGACAGGCGACTCCCCTCTCTACCGCAAAGAGCGGATTAAAGATTCTTTCCACCCGCTATTATTCAAAGCCCAGCAGACTTTAGCCTTGTTTTTCTTCTGGATGACCCCGCCCCAGACAGATCTGTTCCGCTCATCATCGGCCACGTTTAAGCGATCAACTACGCTCATGCCGCGAGTGAGCTCGCTTTGGGTTTCGACCTCGAGATAATGTTCGCTCCACTCAGTTCCTAGAGACGGATCCAGCGCCACGGCCATCGCGACCGGGTCCGGCAGCGAGATGCCGTCTTCTCCGGTTTGAGTCTTGTAAGCATCACGGGCACGGCTGTTGCACTCAATCACAAACTTCGCGATCGGATTGTCGAAGCCCAGAATATGTGCAATGTCCCTTTCGTTGAGCACTGCCTCTCCGCGAGAAAGCTGCCAGCCTATGAGCTCAACCGGCAGGCCGCTGTTCACCACGATGCGCGCCGCTTCAGGGTCGACCCAGAAGTTGTACTCCGCCGCCGGGGTTACATTGCCCTCGCAACACGGCGCGCCGCCCATCACCACGCAGCGCGAAACTTTGCTGGCGATTTCAGGCTTCTTGGCCAACGCTAGCGCGACATTGGTCAGTGGGGCAAGCGTGACGAGTACGATTCCGGGATTCGCCTCGATCGCATCGATAATGGCCTCAACCGCATGCTGACTTTCGGCGGGCCGTTTCGAAGCGGGGTAGTTGTGATCCCCAAGACCGTCGCGGCCGTGAAACCATGTTGCGTTTTCGTTAGCCCGCAACAGAGGTTTGTCGGCGCCCATATAAACTGGAACATCAGCGCCGCAGAGTTCGACTGTGTAGAGCGCGTTGCGCGTGGATTGCTCTACCGGCACGTTACCGGCGACAGTTGTAATGGCGATGACGCGCACAGCTGGCGATCGCAGAGCCATAATGAGCGCCACCGCGTCATCGGAAGCAGTATCGGTATCGATTAGGAAAGTCTGCGGCACGATCGCTAGAAGTCTGGGTAGCTTCAGTGAGTAAATGAAACACTTAGCCCGGTAGCCAATTGCAGATCATTTTTCTTGGTTCCTCCGGGAGGATCGCTGACATAGATGTCCGCGAACGAATTCTGCCAGCCAAACCATTTGTTGATCTTGGTCACGGTACCTAAGTTGAAGGTCCCGCGATACTCACCGGTATGAGTTAGATCGGGATAGAACAAGAGGCCCTGCGTGAGCACCGTGCCCTTGCCGAATTTGTGGACGAACGAATCTCCCAGGGTGAGACCGGCCAAGCTGCGCGTGCTCGCCGCCACCTCCGTAGGAGGAGTGGTCGGGAGAACAAACGCTGAGTAACTTTCATGCGTATAGTTCGCCCCAGCCAGCAGATCGAGAACCGTTGCATCGTTCTTGATCACATGCACGCCCAAACCGCCACCGAAGATGGCTCTCAGATCCAGAAACTGAAGACCATCGTGATAAAAGTCTCCGTTCACGAAGGCGAAAAGACGTCCGGTCAAGTCGTGGTCGTAGCGCACTCCGCCGCCCACTGCGTTTGCAGTCGTGTGCGGCGTTGCTGTGGGCTGATCGTTAGCTGCATAAATCGAGGTTTCGTAGAGCAGCAGTTTGTCGTGGAACCCGGTGCGAACCGCGTTGAACGCGATATTCAAATTCTTGGTCTGGCTGTTTCCGCGAGTCAGCGCGAAGCCGAGGTTCAAGCCGCCATTCCAGCCTTCCAACAGGCCCGGTCGCAGGCTCTTCTCATAAGCCTGCTGTGCATCGGAGCTTCGCACCATCGTTACCGTAGAGCGCGGCGCTTCCACCGCCCCACTCTTCGTCTCAACCGTTACCCGGTCGCCTTCGACGTTAACCTTCTCGCCGGCTACAGTTTTTCCGCCGAGACCGACCGTAATATTTGTGGTCGAGGTGATGGACTGGATGGCTTCGAACTTCAGCGTGACCTCTCCGGCATAGTCCGTCTTGATCACGACTTCTTTGCCATCTGATTTCTTGATGGAACCGGTAAGCCGATCGCCGTTCTTTAGAACAACCTGATCGGCAAACCCCGGAATCGCTGCCAGCAAAAGCAGTATTGCTCCGAACCTGATGCGCACAAATCCTCCTGAGTGATGGCATGGCGTGAAATTTCTGCCGGAAAGTTGTAAACGCTCTCGCAGACGGAAAGTTACCCAGAGATCGCGTTCAACCGGGGCATGCGATTAAATTCGTGTAGACCTTGATGCGAACAGTTGTAAGTCGAGGCCTAAGCCTTGTTTTCGGGATTATTCTCCGGCGTAATAACCGGCCTGGCCTCTGGCGGCGGTGTCGGTTGCGACTTTACTTCGCTCTTGGCTTCAGCAATCTTGGTTTCGTCCGACTTCATTCCTTCTTTGAGCGCCCGTATGCCGTCCCCGAGGCCCTTGCCCAGCTCGGGAAGCTTTTTCGGCCCGAAAACCAGCAACGCTATGAAAAAGATGATCAGCAGATGCATGGGTTGAAAAAGTCCTTCAAACATAATCCCTCCGGATATTCGACACGCTAGGCCATCTCGGCTGCCTACAGTCTACCGCAAGTGATTCCCTACGGCTTACTTACGTACATGGCCCACCGAGCGAAAACGGCACGGAACAGCCCTTACTCCTGTCCTATTAAATTACTTCCGTGACCTTTTGGTGTGACTTCCGGCGAGCTATTTTGGATGCAAGGCAATCGACCGACAAGGCTGTCGCGACCCGCCGGAGGCTTCTTGAAGAATTGGGTTTTGGGCTCGCTGTTCATACTCCTTACCGCAGCTTCCTTAGTTGCTGAGCCGGTTTCGCCCGTGACCACGTGCGATTCCATTTTTTGGTGGCTGGCTGCAGGAGTCTCGAGCGCACGCATCCAGCGGCTCGTTTCTACTCAACAAATCAGCTGTCGGGCTTCGTCGGCGTGTGGTCGAGCATTGCAAAAAGCCGGAGCCGACCCCGCCTTGATCGACGCCCTGTCTCATTTGAGCTCGAAATCGCCTGCCAAGACCACAGTTGACGCCAGTTGTGCCGGGCCCACCGTGGCCGCTCAAGTAGCTATCCTTATTCATCAGAAAAAATTCGACGTTGCGGAAGAGAAACTGCACGCCGTGTTGAAGGCCAAAGCAACCGTCTCGGCGACTTCAGACCAAGACCTCGCGATCATCCATTTTGCCTTGGGAACTCTCCTCCGCCGGCAGGAGAGATTCAACGAAGCTCTCGATGAATTGACCGAGTCGTCGCGTCTGGCGCCAGGTTCGCCGGAAACCCACGACGAGCTTTCTTACGTCTTCTACAAGACCGATGACTCTGACGCCGCGTTGGCCGAGGCTCGAACTGCGTTGAGCATGGACCCGGCCAATGCCGCAGCCTACCGCGCCCTGGGCCTCGCCTTTTATGCCGATGGACATTATGATGCCGCAATTCACGCATTCAACGAGGCCCTGGCCAGAGAGCCAGAAGGGTCCCTCGCCAATGCCGAGGTCTACTTTGATATCGGATTGGCGCAGCGCGATCACGGCGACCTGCGCCGTGCCGGAATCGCCTATCATCACGCTCTAGCCCTGCGCCCCGACTTCTGGGAAGCACATAGCAATCTGGGCGTCGTGTTACACGATCAAGGCAAGCTCGATGAAGCAATCGCCGAATATCGTACCGCCAAGCGCTTGAACCCGGGTGAAGCCAGCGTACGCAACAACCTCGGCAACACGCTTTGCGATAAGGAAGACTTCGACGGCGCGATTGCAGAATTTAAGGATCTTTTTCACCAGAACCCCGACTGGGATGGCGGCCACAACTGCCTTGCCCGCGCCTACATGGGGAAACGCGACTATCCGTCTGCCGTTAAGGAGTTGAAGGCAGCGATCGTCGCCAATCCTACAGGAGCCGCTGAATACCGTGTTCTAGGGCAGGCGTTGCTGTTGCAAGGTAAAGATCAAGAGGCGCTGGACGCGCTTCGACATGCCGTTTCGCTGAATCCTGATTCAGGTTTGGGCCACCACTACCTAGGCACCGCATTCGTCAACACGCAACAACTGGCGGAGGCTGAGACGGAATTCCGCGAGGCGCTTCGTCTCGAACCGAGCGCTCAGAATCACTACTCTCTGGCCGCTTGTCTGGTGGCCCTGAACCGCTTCGAAGATGCGCTCGGCGAGTTCGAAATCGCCTCTCGCATGGATCCAAAGGAGAACCTCTACCGGGCACGCATGGAAGAGGTTGTTCGCCTGATCGGAAGCAATAGGTAACAGTTCGATAACACTTTTGGACAGTGCTGCTGAGTGAACTGACGTACGTCGTAACCAAGAACGAACCAATTTAGTATCACGATCAACGGCGCGGTAACTTCCTTTAAGGCCGATCCGAAGAACGTCCGGGGGGACGAAACATGGGGAGCACCGGTACCAAGCAAGGTTTTGAAAAGACCGCGGACTCGGTTGCGGCACCAGCATCAGAGCACCGTGCTTCTCAGTTGCCGGTTGCGAGAATCGAATCAACCGTAGAAAGAAGGTCGTCCGGCTATGGCCTACCCTGCTTGCGCTGCCACGCTTATTATCCAGCCGATATGAATTCTTGCCCGATCTGCAAAACCTCCGAGCGTGTGTCGCCGACCGCGCCCGTTATGCACAGCATGGGGCCGGTCGAGGAAGCGCTTGCGACCGTCGATAACCCACAGCTCGATGAGGAGCGCGAACGCTTTTTGAAGGAACTCAAGAATCAGGCGTTTGCATCGCATACCCAGATGGATCCGGTTGCTACCTTTCGCTGCGTTCTCGATCATCAGCACGATGATTCCATCGAGCCTGCAGCCGTGTGCCATAGTTGCTACAGCGACGCGAAGCAGCAGGTTGACCGGATGGAAGCTGCGTTCTATATGGATCCGAAGGAAGCCGCGCAGATTGTTTATGATGCAGTTTGGTCCGATACTTCCGACAGCAACAAGACTTACCTGAACGCCGCTAACGCTCTGCTCCTCGAGTTGAAGAAGCGCGCCGGCATGGGCCTTCTGATGAGCAGCCACCAGACGCTAACCCACTGATCCCACCATCCACCTTCGCGCAAGCATGCAACTTTCGGGCTGCCAAGTCATCTTATTGTCTGAGCGGAGACAATCAAGATGACCGAAAAGCTTTCAGAAAACACTGCCGAAAACACAGAAAAAGTCAGCAAGACCGACGCCGAATGGCGTCATCAACTCACCCCTGAGCAATATCAGGTAGCGCGCGGAAGCGGCACCGAGCGCGCCTTTACCGGCAAATACTGGAATCAGCACGACGATGGCACGTACCACTGCGTGTGCTGTGGCGCCCTTCTATTTGGTTCGGAGACGAAATTCGATTCGGGCACGGGATGGCCCAGTTTCTCGGCCGCGGCAGATCGTAAGAACATTGTCGAGCACACCGACACGACACACGGCATGAAGCGAGTAGAAGCCCGCTGCGCCCGCTGTGACGCCCACTTAGGCCACGTTTTCCCGGATGGTCCAGGACCGGCAGGCCTGCGCTACTGCATGAACTCAGCGTCGCTCGATTTCAAGCCTTCGTTCAAGCCAAAGAAGTGAGTTCTTCTCTCGCATCAACGCTCTCGCATCACCACAAGATTGAAGCTCTTGAGATGACGACCTAAGCTGGGGCACCGCGTTTTCTCGCTCCACTAATACTGCGATAAGAGGGTGGCTATTGGATCACGACGCTGCGTCCATTGGATCTGCCGCCACCAGGCGCGGGGTTCGTCACCGTCACCGTCGCCGTACCAGCCGACGCAATGTCGCTGAAGGGTATGTCAACCGTCAGCGTGCCCGAGTTCACTACGACGGTGGTGCGGTTGTGTCCATTCCACTGCGCCACCGCTCCCGATACAAAACCACTGCCGGACACCTTGAGAACGAAGTTTTTTCCTTTCGCGCTGACGGTCGACGGACTGATCGATGACAGCGTGGGGGCGGCGTTGGGTCCGGACGACGAATAGAAGAAGTTGCTCCGCACCTGGACGAGGTCATAACCGCCATTCTGGTTTTGAGCCAGGTACGCCAGTCCATCCGGTCCCCATTTCATAAGGCGTGAATTGCTGGCCTGGGGCGCTTGGGTAAAACCCAACGATGTGAAACTCTTTGGATCAACCGCAGAAATTCCGTAGCCGGAATACAAGATGCGTCTCGAACTGGCGTCATACATCGCGCCTTGTACGTTGCTGTTAAGGTTCAAGGTCGCCATAATATTTCCCGTGGGACTGAAGACTTGCCCGTTGGTGTCGAACAGGTTGGTTCCGTCCGTGGCGTAAGGTCCCAGGTTATAGGGGCCCCCGAATCCCGCCGTTTCCAGCAGTTGGTTATTGCTGACCTCGAAGTGAAGCATCCCAGTGCCCAGATAGGAGTTGCTCCATCCGTACACATTAGTCTTACCGAAGAAACGAGTACCCCCCACAGATGTGTTATTAGGCTGCTGATCGAAGAACGTCGATGTAAACCGCCCGCCAGACAGAAGCGTGAGGCCGCCGTAGGCATTGTAATAAGGGGACGGGATTCCGATGGTGACCACGGCATTGCCGGGAACACCTGGCTGAGTCTGAATGTCCAGCGCATCCTGCGGTCCGCTTTGCGGGTCAGTCGGGAGCACGATCTCATTCCCGGCAGTCTGGCTTGCCACATCAAAGGGTACTATTGCATGGTCTCCGTTTAATCCCACATACAACTGAGTCCCGTCATCCGAGACGCCCAGCGCTGCTGGATCGTTCCCGATCGCGATAGGCGTCCCCATTATTCCCGTGTTCGGATCGATGGTAACAAGCGTATTGGGATCGTTGGCGCCGGCGGCGGGCATCGTCGCATAGAACTGCTGCGTGAAGGGCTCATAGATGACGTCGGCCGCCCCAAGCGTCGTGCTCTTGTAGACCGTCGAGTTAACGGGGGCGGAAGTTCCACCCGGCGCAGGATTTACGGCTTGAATCGAAATCGCCCCTATTTTCGAAAAACTGCCCGACCCCAACGTGAACTGCAGTCCATAGTTATATGCATGAACGGTGCCCGTGTATGGTTTGCCGTTAATCAACAGAGTCGTCGCCGGATAAAGTCCCGATCCCTGTACTTGCATCTTCATCCCTGCTGATCCAACCGTGACCGCTCCGGGATAAATATATTGAAGCACTGGGGTTGGGTAGCTCGCGAGCCCATTTCCCGATAGCGTCATGCTCTGCGGACTGTTGGGCGCGTCGTCATAGACAAGGACGGTTCCCGAAGCCGCGCCCGACGCCGTCGGTGTAAAAGTGAGGGAAAGCGTGCAGTATTGATTGACGGACAATGCCTTCGGGCAATTCGTCGATGCGGCGAAGGGCCCGGTAGTCTGCACCCCGGTGATGTGCAGTGGCCATCCTTGGGTAGTGTAGATCTGGTACGTCACAGGGAGGCCCGTCACACCAACGGGCACGTCGCCAAAATTTAGCGCGTAATACGAGTAGATGTCGATGTCGGGTCGGAATACATTGGCCGACAATTCCACGATTTGAGTCGATAAAGGCGCGTTATCCTGAAAGGTCAATGTCCCGGAGTCGTAACTACTTCCCGCCAGCGGCGCGTAGCGCATTGTCATGTTGCAAGTCTTGGTCGGCGCGATCGTCTTGCAGGTGGTCAGGTCCCCCGTGAAGGCCGGATTACTGTTCACAACGCCGCTGATCGTCAATGGGAGGGTCCCACAGTTGGTGATAGCCAGCGTCTGTGGATAAGAAACCGCCCCATCGATTGATGTAAAGTACAAAGAATTGGTCGAGAAACAGGCTGACGTATTCGCTTGCGACAATGAAAATTTCGTCGCGAAAGCGTGCTGCTGATAACCTGTAGTCGACAGCTTCGACTGAAAGGCACCAGGGGTAGTGGGCAGATCCGTATCCTGGGTGGTGCCCGCAATGTAAGCGTCGCCATTCAAGTCCGCCGCCACTCCGCTCGCTACAGCCCCGGTAGATCCACCAAAAAGCGTGGAATATGTGAGACCGCTGCCGCTAGGATTCAGCACAGACACAAAAGCCGTCGCCGTCGGGAAAAACTGCGAAAACGGCAGCTCTGTCACTAGCGGACTTACCAGCGGAAAGTCCGTCTGAGTGGTGCTGCCAGCGACCATCACGTCATTGTTGCTGTCCAATGCGAGCGCCATCCCGTTTGAAGAGCCCTGCCACGCCATGCTCTTGCTTCCACCGAGCAGAGTTGAAAACTCCAGGGTGGAGAGCGAAGGATCCATTTTCGTCACAAATGCGATGGACTGTGTCCCTGCATTTGCGGTTTGGTAGGCTCCCGGCGTAGTGGGAAAGTCAACGCTTCCCGCCGTTCCCGTTGCATAGGTATACCCGAGCGAATCGACGAGTATCTGTGAAATGTAGTCTTGCCCCTCCGTGCCTCCGAAATAAGTGCCATAGAGAAGCGTAGCTCCTGTAGCGTCCAGCTTCTGTAGAAATCCGCTCGGTGCTGAAATTTTATTCGGGTAACTTGACTGATATGCGCCCACTGTCGTGATCAAGCCGGAGTACGCAGCTCCGCCAACAGTTGCCTCTCCATTTAAGTCAACGCCTACCGAGATGACAGAGTAGGACGGGTAGTAGTTTAGATATGGATTGCCGGATCCGTTTCCGCCGATCAACGTGGCATATTGCAGATGCCCAAGCTTCGCAAGTTTCACCACGAAGATATCGTTGCCGTAGTAATTGGCAGGGGGCGTGCCAATCTGGTGCCCGGCAGTCACCGGAAAATTCGTCGAGCTCGTAATTCCCGAGACATAGGCATTGCCTGCGCTGTCCAGCGCGACACCAGTGCCCGTATCCTGCCCGTCGCCCCCAAGATATGTCGCGTAGTGAAAGCCCGTGCCCGATGGGGTAAGTGAAAAAACGAAGCCGTGCGAATTGTAGGTAGACATCACGACCGTTGTCCCGTTTTTCTGCGGGAAGTCAACAGAACTCGTCGTCCCAGTCACCACCGCATTGCCGTACGCGTCGATTGCGATCGCCGTCGCCTGGTCACTTCCCGATCCGCCCACAATCGTGGAGTAAACGAGTGCCGTGCCCTTTGCATTGAGTTTCGTAACGAACACGTTGCTGATGTTGCAGTTGCCTCCACAGGTTCCAGGCGCTGTTCCCTTCGCCGGAAAGTCGGTCGAATTGGTATAGCCCGTGATATAAGCGGACCCGTTCTGATCGACTGCGATCGCCGCTCCCAAATCACTGTTAGAGCCTGCCAAATAAGTTGAGTAGCTCAACACGGGATCGATTACGATCGGTATTTCTTTGTCGTATGTCCCAAGCTCAAACCCGAACTCATTCTGGCCAAGGACGAGATATCGGCCCTCGACGGTAACTCTTTCCCTCCCTTTTGTCTGATAGACCGCAGGAGGCTCGAACCTTAGCGTAGCGCCCTCGGTCCGCACCTCAAGGGCTCCCTCAGCAGTAGTGACCAGGCTTTTGGCTCCGTCCACCCTGACTCGTATCTGCCGGTAGTCCGCGCCCATCGCCACCCGAAAATCATGCTCCAGGCGACGGTGGTTCCCATAAAAAACAAGATCGATGCCGGGGTAAACTCCCTCATACAGCACTTGGCCGAAATTCGCGATGCCAGCATGCCAATTCGTAGGATCATTGCCGACCAGATAGTTGGTGGTTCCCTCTTGCTGTTCGCGAGCCACCGGCGACTGCGCCCACTTGCCTCCTGCCAGGCTCATCCGCAGCATCGTTTGCTGCTCGCTCCCATCTTCTCTCCGTCCGGTTGTAACCAGGGTCGCCCCGTGATCCTGCAAGAGCACACTGGCTCCTCGCGCCCGGGCCACAAAGCGCGCATCGGCAGGCGCTTGCCCTTCGTTTGGCTCGAAAGTCAGTGGCAACTCTCCATATTGCTCCTCGTGCAAGCTGCCCCTTCCTTGAGCTCTCGGGCCTGGGACATGCGAATCTTGGTTTAAGGGTGAGGGGTCCTGGGCTTGGGTAAAGGCGGCAGTGAACAGTACTAGGGCAATGAATTGCAGGCGGCCAGAGAACATAGAGAAACCTCGACAGTGACGAAGCGACGAAGAGCAACAGTCGACTAACTACTTACAAGCCGACATAGTCTCCTGCTAACTGCAAAGTCTGTCAAGGATAAGTTTCGGTGCTGTCCGTGACATATATGTCCGACTGAGATAGCAAGTGATATATCCGCTTTCCACGCGGCGAACATTCCAGGCATAAGCGGCCAGAACATCGTCGCCGGCCGGAGCGCTATGGCGAAGAGGGAGCATTTTCACGAGAAGCTACAAGCAGTACACGGGATGGAGTTACACTTGGTGAAGCAGTCGTAGCAGGGCGCGGGATTGGAAGCGGAGTCGGAAAGGGCGAGGTCCGGAGGTCAACTGCTATAGTTCTTCCATTCTCGTTCCACCGCCGTGGCCATTTCTCTTGCAGCGGAGCGAAGCCAGCCAGACTTTCTTCGGCTCAAATCTTTCAAAACGTTCCTTATTTGGTTCTTACTCCCCAAATGCACGTTTGCGGCCTCACAACCCATCGCTTTTATGAGAAGCTCCTCATCCCTTTTCTTAGGCAGTTCGTCAATGTCAATGGGGTTGGAGTCAGGCGAGAGCCTTCGGATCAACCATGTCCCTACTATTTTCTGAAATGGATCGCGTGACCGCACAGCACCCGAGATGATCTGCTCGTAATAACTTTGCCCCTTCCCGGTGGCCCCGGTTAGCCACTGACAAGACGATGGAACCATAGCTTTTGTTTCTCGAGCAATGCAGCCGCCCTGCCAATCGGCGATAGCCACGAATCGCTGTTGTCCGCGACTCCCCATTCCCGCGGTTCTCCGTACCACGTTATATTGTGCTTTGGGTGGCAACGATTTCTCGATCACTTCTCTTAGACCGGGTGGCAGTTTTCCGGCGCTTCGCAACTCGTGTAGCTTTTCCCAAAAATCTTGAGGTGGTTTGAATGCTTCGATTCCGAGGCGCTGTAAATTCTGCTCGTGCTCTGCCAGAACCAGTGGATGCCCGCCTCCCTTTAGGCATTCTGCGTAACCTTCTAGGATGGCTTCGCAAGCGTCTTTCAATTTAACCGTCAGCTTTCCCGCATCTCTCACGATTTTCACGCTAGTCGCCAGACGAACCAGATCATTCGTATACGGCAGCGGGGATGCCTCGTCGAAATCGTCCACTCCCCAGCACAAACGACCTTCCGAATCTCTCCACGTGCCAAAGCTCCCAACATGCAGATCGCCTGATGCGAGAACTTTTGGTGCCCGTGAGAGTTCTGGACAGATTTCAGGCCAAACTTGGATCCACCAATAAAAAGTGCCACGCAAAAAATAATAGGGATCTTTTTTCATTGCCCGGTGCTTGGCCCTAAGATCCGCTTCGACCACGGGTATGCATCTTCGCATCCAGCCTTCGTAGCTCTTCGTTGCTGATTGAATACTCATCGCGTCGCGCCTGACGCCGCCTTCACAGGTGACGGGTGATACTTGCGAAAAAAGGTGTACCCGAACCAGGTTCCAGAAAACAGACAAAGCATAAGCAAGGAAGCGACCCCCGAGAATTGATACTGGTTAGACATTTTGTACATGACGACGAAAAAATCCCCTGAAATGCCCAATGCCATCGGTGGCAAAGCGATAAGAACTAACTTGCTTGCTACCCGGTAGAAGCGTTCTGTCTCTTCACCTCGTTCGACGATGCGGTGGTAAGGGGCAGGGGTAAGAAGAAGGATTGTGCTGATTGCAATGAGTGAAAGACTCACGAGATGTATGAGCTTCAAGGCGTACGGCAACTGCCGAAATCCTTCCTGGAGTGTAACGGCGAACTGGAAACCCAGAAGAGCTTGATTCCCTGGCAGGATCACCCGGGCTTCGGTCAGAACGTGGCGAATCTTGTCATGAAGGGGAGTCGTTGGTGCCGGTTCTTCGGTCATAGTGTTCACTGTTCGCTTCGCTCTAGACTTTTGTGCCCTGACTAACAGGAACGGGCCGTACCAAAACGTGAGTGCCGCCGCTGTCATCGCAAGTGCCAGAACTGCCGCACTAACGTTCCCAACGGTTGCCTCCGCTGAGACGTAGAAATCCGCTCCAATACCCAGGGAGAACAGGGCCAGGGCACTTTCCATAATATGCGTGGTATATCTCTGCAGACGAACGCTGTCATTTCCGTTTTCGGTTAGCTGGTGAAATACCGTGGAGGAGATAAGTAAGCAAATGGTCGCGAGCATCAGCGTCAGAGCCAATAAATTAAGATTTTGGCACCATCGCGAAAGTGAAGGAAAGGCAGCTTGGAAAGTGGCGCTAAACGCAAACCCAATGAGAATTTGCGCCCCGAGGACCAGCATCCGGCTCTCATCAAGCCCAGTCTGAATCTTGTCCTTCAGTTCGGTCATATGTTTATGTCAGAGGGTTTCGGAAACGGTTTTCAGATATCCCATCTGATTAATTATTTTACTGGTGGCGGCGGTAGGACTCGAACCTACGACCTACGGATTATGAGACCGTCGCTCTAGCCACCTGAGCTACGCCGCCAACTTTGAAATACTCGAGGGAAATCAGGGACACTCTGGATTGGGCCCGCCGACGCGGGTAAGCAAGTCCCTACAGCATTTTATGAGTGGCTGGAACTGAGTGTCAAACTGCCTTGCTTTGCATCAAGGGCTGTCCGGTGCGACACTTTACCGATGAATTCGCATGAGTGAGCGGATGAAAGTGATTGCAGTGATTCCAGCGCGGCTCGCCTCGACACGCTTGCCGCGGAAGATGCTGCGTGAGATTGCCGGAGTGCCGCTGCTGGCTCGGGTTTACAAGGGAGTGCAGCAATGCTCCGCGCTCGATCAGGTCATCGTCGCGACCGACTCCGATGAGATCACGCGATTTTGCCACGAGCAGGGCTTCACTGTCCGCATGACCTCGTCGGCGCATAAATCGGGCACGGAACGAGTCCACGAAATTTCGGAGTCAGTTCTCGCGGATATTTATTTGAACGTGCAAGGCGATGAACCGCTCACCCGCCCTGAACACATTCATTCGCTGATCGCGGTGATGCAAGGCGCCTCGGTTGAAGTGGGGACGCTGATGACTCCGGCGGCGGAGTTAGATGTTAGAAACGCGAGCGCCGTGAAAGTAGTGACCGACATGTCGGGACGGGCGCTTTATTTTTCGCGAGCGACGATTCCCCATGATCGCGATGGCATCGGGGCGCAATACTTCAAGCATCTGGGATTTTATGGGTATCGCAAAGACGCCTTGGATAAATTCGTGGCATGGCCTGAGTCCGCGCTCGAGCGGACAGAGCGCCTCGAGCAGTTGCGGTTTCTGGATCATGGAGTGGCCATCCACGTCGGCGAGACACCGTTCGATACGGTGGGCGTCGATACGGAGGAAGATGTGCAGCGAGTGGAAGAAATTTTGAATCAAAATTCGTAATTCGAACTAACGCCCGGCAAATTCACGTTCGGATTTGGCCCACTGCTCCGCGGCTGAGACTCGCTTGGTGACGGCGGGGTGGGAATGAAGCAGCCACTCCACCCAAGGGGATGGACTTTTCTCCGAAAGATTTTGCTGCGCCAACTTGTTCATCGACGTTATGAACGGTTCCACGGTTGCGACGGATTGGAAGCAATAGCGGTCCGCTTGCCGCTCGTTGAAACGCGAGTATGCGTTGAGCAATGGCATCAGCACCAGAGAAAGAACCGTGGAAACCAGAATCAGGAGCGGCAAGTTGGCAAAGTCGGATATCGTCTCGAACATGTTTCGGCGCTCGACCGCATAGCGCAGCACTTCGTTGGCGAGGAAGAATCCTAGAAGAGTGATTGCGGCCTGCATCATAATGCTCTTCAGGATGTGACGGTGCACATGGTGACCGAGTTCGTGGGCCAGCACCGCTTCGATCTCATCGTCGGAGTAATTGTCGAGCAGCGTATCGGCCAGAATAATGCGGCGCGTGGCTCCGAGACCGGTCAGCGCGGCGTTTGCCTTCTTGCTTTTTTCGGAGAGATGCCACTTGTAGACACCCCGCACACGCGTTCCCGCGCGTTCACTCAACACGATGAGGCGGCGCTTCAGTTCTTCGTTTTCGAGCGGTTCGAACTTGTAGAAAATAGGGAAGAGCACGACCGGCGCGACTTGCGCGAGCAAAATCATAAGGCCGAGAAAGACCGCCCAGGCGTAAATCCACCAATGTTCCTGCGCATGACGCATGAGTGTGTAAAGCAGCTCGGCCACGACTGTTGCCGCAATCAGGCCGATCAGAAATCCCTTGAGTTCGTCCCACAGCCATGAGCCCAGGTTTTGGTTGGAGAGGTCATAACGGTGTTCGAGCCGAGATTCGTAAAACTCAAGCGGAAGGCCGATCGCTTTGCTGATCAACATCAGCATCGCAACGTAAAGAAAAACCGCGACAGGATAATTTTGCGATGCTCCCCTCTCTGCCAGATCGCGCATGGTACCCGACCAGCCTGTGGCCAGTAAGACAGCGAGAACGCCAAATCCTACGGTGACGTCGGCGACTCCCAGCCATCGCTTGGTGCGGTTATATTGGCGCGACTCTGGGGAATCGGAGCTGGCTCCGGAATCTTTCAACACTGCGGTATGGACGGAAGAGGCGTTCATCAAAATAGAACTTACGAGTAAAGATTGAAGCCGAATAGGAATCCTCGGTAGCGCTCTATTATCTTACCCCCGCATCCCCGAGCGCCAGAACATTGCCAGCAAATCGTCGCTACGACTTAGCGAGGAAATTAACACGACATAGCCGGCACATTGGCAAAACCCCGAGTCGGTGCCCGAAGGCAGAAAGGCCCGCGCGAGTGGCTATGTTTGGCGGACAAAGCGCTCGCCGCTTTCAAGAATCTCCTCGACCAGCGCGGCAGTCGCGGCTTCCGCATAGCAACGCAGAAGAGGCTCTGTACCCGAGGCGCGGAGCAAAACCCACGCGTCTGCGCCACTGCCGTTTTTGGGCGCGTCGAGATAACTCTTTAAACCGTCGCGGTTTTCTTTGCGCAGAATGTTATAGGCGCCAATCTTTTTGGTTTCCGCGCCTGAGACGCGGCGAATTGCGTCGTTCTTGATTTCGTCGGAAATATGCAGGTCACGCCGTCCGTAGTAATGCGGGCCGTACTCCTGCTGCAGGTCAGACACGAGTTTGCCCAGCGGTTTCTTCTCTTCCGCCATCACATTCGCGAGCAGCAGCGCGTTCAAAATGCCGTCGCGCTCTGGGATAAATCGGCTATAACCGATGCCGCCGGATTCTTCGCCGCCAATCAGGATTTCGTGCTCCATCATAAGATCGGCAATATATTTGAAACCGATCGAAGTTTCGTGGAGCTTGCGTCCATGTTTGGCTGCGATGCGGTCAAGCATGCCTGTGGTGTTGAAGGCGCGCACCACGTCACCCGGCCATTGTTTACGCACCAGAAGCCAGTTCAGTAAAACCGACATGCACTTATGCGAATCGACAAAGCTGCCATCTTCGGCGACCGCTCCAATGCGGTCGGCGTCGCCATCGATCGCGAGGCCTGCGTGGCATTGTTCTTTTACCACCGTCTCTTGCAGCATCGAGATGTGCGGCAAGATTGGTTCCGGATTAATTCCCGGGAACAGCGGGTTCACTTCCTGGCGGATTGCCACATAGCTGATTCCGTTGGCATCAAATATCCTAGGCAGAATGCCGCGGCCTGAGCCATACATGGCATCGATCGCAAACTTGAACTTCGCGTTGCGAATCATTTCAAGATCGGCAAACTGTGTGATCGCTTCAACGTAGGCGGCTTTAAGATCGATCTCTTCGATTTCCGCCGGAGCGCCGTTCCTCGGCGTTTGCGGAGAGGCCATTTCCTGCTCGATGGCCTTCATGATTGCAGGCGTGGCTGAGCCTCCAAACTTGCCCTTGAATTTTACGCCGTTCCAATTCCAGGGATTATGGCTGGAAGTGACCATCACTCCACCTGCAGCGCCAAGCTTTTTCACGTTGTAAGACACCGCTGGAGTGGGAACGTAATCGGAGGCAAGCTTCACCGGAATGCCGGCGGCCGCAATAACCTCGGCCACCACCCGCGCTGCGCGGTCGGATAAAAAGCGGGTGTCGTAGCCAACGATGATGCCTCGTTTCGGGTCTTCGTTCTTTAATACGTAGCCCGCGATCGCGGACGCCACGCGGCGCACGTTCTCGAAAGTAAAGTCGTCGGCGATTAATCCGCGCCAGCCATCGGTGCCAAATTTAATTTGCGTCATGCTTTATAGCGATGTGTATATCGATGTTTGCAACCATTTTTCATAACTGTGTTGAAATCCATCGAAAGCGGATATCTCAGACCAGCCTATGAAGTTTTTTCTCGTCCAGATACTTTATTACTTTTCCAACATCCTGCGACTGATCAAGGGCAGTAATAAGCAAAGCGTCATCGGTTTCGACGATGACTAGATTGCTCACTCCGACCAGCGCTACGAACTTCTTCGGAGCGTGAACGTAGTTATTTGTCGCGTTGTGGCTAAAACTTCCGGCAGACGATATCGGCGTAGAATCAGCAGGATTCGTTTTCGCAACGCGGTGCTCATGCAGCGCCGTCCATGAGCCGAGGTCGTTCCACCCAAAATCAGAGGGCAGACAGAATATTTTCGACCGCGTCTCTCCCTTCGCAGAGCGGGGTTCGAGCACAGCGTAATCGATGCTGATGTTTTCGCATTTCGGATAAAGCTTGCGAAAGGTCGCTTTGAATTTCTTCGTCCCGTAAGCCGCGGCGATTTGTTCAAGGAGCGGCGCAGTCTTAGGCAAATGTTCACGCAGAGCGTTGGCTAGAGTATCCGCACGCCAAAGAAACATGCCGCTGTTCCAGTAAAAATTCCGTGCCTCCACAAATTGCCGGGCTCGAATGAGATCGGGCTTCTCGGTGAAGCGGCGAACGCTAAAGGACGAGAACGACGATGACGATGACGAGGGACCCGATGCGGCACCCGCTTCGATGTAGCCGTAGCCGGTCTCGGGCCGCGTCGGCGTGATGCCCAGCACGACAATGTTGTCACCGGACGCCGCAATCTCAATCCCGCGAGCGAGCGTGGCGCGATAAGCATCCGGGTTCGCGATGACGTGGTCAGAGGGGAACAGTCCCAGGACAGCTTCAGGATCGTGGCGAAGCAAAAGAAATGCCGCCAGCCCAATCGCCGGAGCGGTATTGCGCGCAGCGGGCTCGGCGATAATCTGTTTCGAAGAAACCTTCGGAAGCTGGCGCTGAATCGCAGTTCGAAGGTCATCATTTGTGATGATCCAGAACCGGCCCTGCGCGGCCATTGGAGTAAGCCGAGCGACAGTCTGCTGAATCATCGTCTGCTTGCCATCGAGCGCCAGCAACTGCTTGGCGCGGCGTTTCCGGCTTAGCGGCCAGAAGCGCGTTCCCCGGCCGCCAGCAAGAATCACAGGATAAAAATTCGGTTTTATCTTCACGATGTACGAAAAGCCTACCATTGCCGCCGCTGGAGTCAAAGGGACGGCGGTAATAGGGTGATCGCGGTAGGGCTAGAGGCGCGCAAGAAAACCAAACGTGGCGCTGCTTACATGCGAGTCGCGGGCTCTGGAACACGTCCCGCAGGAATACTTGCCTTTAAGAACTCGACCGCCCATTGCGGACGCACCGTGAAACTCTCCACTGCCGATGGAACCACTACGGCATCGCCTTTTGTCAACGTCACCGGATCGCGTCCCTGCACTTCCACCACTCCGCAACCTTCGACGGCAACCAGAATTTGCACGGATGTTTTGCCGCCGTGCTCCTTTCCTGCCGCCTGCGTCGTGAACACGTGGGGTTCTTTCAACTCGAAAAGATCCACGGCGAAATAAGGTGCGGCAATCATCGAAGAATGACGGCTCTTTCCACCATGAATCGTGGCGGGCGCGGGGCGAATTGTTTTGCCAGAAGCTGTTTTTTCCTTGACTGACATGAGTCCGCGTTCAAGATGCAACGGGCGCGCGCGCCCGTAATCGTAAAGACGGAATGTAGTGTCCGACTGCTGTTGCGTCTCAACAATCACCGCGCCTGGCCCAAGCGTATGCACCGTGCCACCAGCGACGTAGATCATTTCTCCCTGATAAACGTTGATCCAGTTCAGCAACTCTTCCGCGCGATTTTCATGAATCGATTGCTCAAATTGCGAAATCGTCACTCCAGGCTTTAGTCCAAGCGCGATTTGCGCGCCCGGTTTCGCGTGAGCTACATACCAGCACTCAGTCTTGCCCCAGGGCTCAGCCATTCGCTGCGCCATCGCGTCGTCTGGATGAACCTGGACAGAGAGCTTCTCTTCCGGAAATAAAAATTTAAGCAGCAACGGAAAGCGCCGAGGATCGCGCGCCGCCGTGCCAACGAGTTCGGCGCCAAATTCCTGGCTGAGTTGCGATAGTGATTTTCGGGCTAATGGACCATTCGTGACAGCGCAGTCATCGCCGGTCAGCCACGCCTCGCCGATACGCTCGTTGAATTTTGCATTCGGATAGATGGCGGACAGATCAAGCGTGCCCCACGGGCGCGGGTCAAAGGCGGGAGCCATGAGGAACGGATAGAGTTGAGTCATTGAGGCTGAAAACTAATTTGGCGATGTGACTGGAGCCGTGGAGTTCACCAGAGCAGATCCTTCGCTCCGTTCAGAACCATCTGCTCGTACCTCAAAAGCAACTCTCAGGAAGGCACCGCCGTTACGTTTACAAATGCCCGAAATACTCAGCCATTCGCTGGACCGCCTTATCAATATTCTGGCGCGTCGTCGCGTACGAAATTCGAACGTGGTCGGTCGTTCCAAAGCCTTCGCCCGAAACGGTTGCGACGTGAGCTTCATGCAGAAGGCCATGCGCAATATCGGCAGCAGAGTTCGCCCCGCCCTTTCCAAAAAAAGCGGAAACATTCGGATAAACATAAAACGCGCCTTCCGGCATGGTGCATTTGATTCCAGGTATTGCTCGCAATCCGTTCACGATCTGATCGCGGAGCGTAATGTACTCAGCGCGCATCTCCGCGACGCACTCCTGTGATCCGGCAAGTGCGGCAACGGCCGCCTTTTGCACGATCGATGTCGGATTCGAAGTCGATTGGCTCTGCAATTTCTGGACCGCGCTGATCACTTTAGCGGGCCCTAGCGTGAATCCCATGCGCCATCCTGTCATGGCGTATGTCTTCGACAACGACCCGACCACCAGAAAGCGATCACGATACTCACCAAGCGATACGACAGAAAAATTCTTACCCGTGTAATTAAGGTAGACATAGCACTCGTCAGAAATCACCCAGATGCCGCGCTCATGCGCTAATCGGATGATTGACGCCATGTCCTGCGGACTGATTACAGCCCCCGACGGGTTCGATGGTGAGTTCAGAATGATAAGCTTCGTTTTCGGAGTGATCAGCCGCTCGACCATCTGCGAGGTCACGCGAAAGCCCTGCGACTCGTCGGCCTCGAGCAGAACGCAGTCGCCGCCGGCATAGCGCACCATATCTTTGAACGACACCCAGTACGGAACCGGCAGACTCACCTCGTCGCCGTGATCGACAAGCACCGAAATCGCATTGAAAAGCGCGTGCTTGCCGCCGGTCGACGCACATGTCTCCTCGCGCGAGTAGGCGGATTTGAAATCCGCGGCGTGGCGCGCGCGGATCGCGTCTTTCAGTTCGATCGTTCCGCCGACCGCCGTGTATTTCGAAAAATTGCCGACGATGGCAGCAATGGCTGCATCCTTCACGTGTTGCGGCGTGGCGAAATGCGGCTCGCCCGCGGTCATGTCGACGACGTCGATGCCTTGCTGCCGCAACTTGTCGGCTTCGGCAACAGCCGCCATCGTGGCGGAGGGCTCGATGCGGTTGATGCGCGCCGCCAACTGGACGGGGTGGGTCACGGAAGTTACTACGGAGCTCATAGTCGTTTTATTTCTTTCTTTTTCTCAACCGGCTCTTCGGAGCCAGATTTCTGCTCGCGTCAGAATCCTCGCCGTCGGCAAATTTGTGAGCGACATCTATTTTCTCACGAAGTCTCTGCATCACGACTTCGGGAACGAGGCACTCGATTGAGCCGCCTAGCTTCGCGACCTCGCGCACCAGACGCGAACTTAGGTAGGAATACCTGGCCGCCGGCATCATGAATACAGTTTCGAGGCCGGGCTGAAGTTTGCGGTTCATCAGAGCCATCTGCAACTCATATTCATAGTCGCTGATGGCACGGATGCCGCGCAGGATGGCAGTCGCATGAACCTGAAGCGCATATTCGACGGTGAGCCCCTCGAAAGTGTCGACCGATACGTTATCGAAATGTGAAGTAATCTCCTCGAGCATTTTGCGCCGCTCAGCCACGCTGAAGAGCGGGTCTTTATCCGGATTGCGCAGGATCGCAACCACAAGCTCGTCAAATATTTTGCTTCCACGCTCAATGAGATCAAAGTGCCCGTTGGTTGGAGGATCGAACGAACCTGGATAAATGGCTTTGATACGCTTCAAGAGGCCTCGAGGATGCGGAAGTTCAGAAGTCCAAAGGAAAGAGGATTGTATGCGGGCGCTGGCGGAGATGGCAATCGCAAGATGAAACCGGCGTTGGGTTTGGAGGCGATTCCTCTTGGTCGGATCGCGAGCGATGCCAAGGACCTATGCCACTTGCTCGCCAACGGCAGATCGCATAAGTCCTTCGCGCCCGAACCTCAAAATAGCCTTGCCCGGCGGCTACCGCCTGGCGGCGGGTACTTTTGCGGCTTCACCCGCGGACGGCATCGTCGTCACCCTGCCTTGAGTTCCAGTCGCTTGCGCCGGAACGATTGTCGGTACCGGCGTAGCCGGCAATGGAATCAGGCCGAGAGACCTTCGCACCTCGAGATCAAGTTTGGCCATGGTGTCTTTATTTTCTTTAAGAAAGGCCCTGGCATTTTCCCGCCCCTGCCCGATGCGCTCGCCCTTATAGCTGAACCACGACCCGGACTTCTCAAGAATATTGCCGTTCACCGCCAAATCCAGCAAATCGCCTTCGCGGGAGATGCCCTCGCCATAAAGAATGTCAAATTCAGCCTCGCGGAATGGCGCGGCGACTTTGTTCTTCACGATTTTGACGCGGGTGCGGGAGCCAGTGACTACGTCTCCATCCTTTATGGCTGCAATGCGGCGGATATCGATCCGCATCGACGAATAAAACTTCAGCGCGCGCCCGCCGGTAGTCGTTTCCGGGTTACCAAACATGACGCCAATCTTTTCGCGAATCTGGTTGATAAAAATGAGGCACGTGCGCGATTTCGCCACGGTGCCGGTAAGCTTACGCAGCGCCTGCGACATCAAGCGCGCCTGCAATCCCATGTGGCTGTCGCCCATCTCACCGTCCAATTCCGCCTTCGGAACCAGAGCTGCCACAGAATCGACCACTAATACATCGATGGCGTTCGACCGAACCAACGCTTCCGTAATTTCGAGCGCCTGCTCTCCATAGTCGGGCTGCGAAACCAGCAGATTGTCCACATCAACGCCCAATTTTTTAGCGTATCCGGGGTCAAGCGCATGCTCAGCATCGACGAAAGCCGCCATGCCCCCACCTTTTTGCGCCTCCGCGATCACCTGCAGCGCAATCGTCGTTTTGCCGGATGATTCCGGCCCAAAGATCTCAACCACCCGGCCGCGCGGAACGCCGCCTACTCCAAGCGCCGCGTCAAACGAAATCGCCCCGGTCGAGATCACCGCAATCGGGACGATCGCTTCCTTTGATCCGAGCCGCATGATCGACCCTTTGCCAAATTGTTTTTCGATTTGTGCAAGGGCAAGATCGATTGCCTTTACACGCTCATCTGCTCGGTTGCTGCGCTCGTCGGCCATGAATGGCTGCTCCTGTTATAAAAACTCGGTTCGGAGTTGGATCTCCGTAGCCTACACCCGCGGACTGGAGCGGAAAGTGCCGGCTGTCACACAAGGTTGGGTCAGTTTAGCACGAAGCGAATAAAAGGCGAACTAGGATATTTACCTAAATGGTTCCGCGTTGCCTCTTCCCTCAGCCGCCTTAGAATAATTTTACTTGCTAGACTGCCCACATGCGTAAAAAGAAAAACAGTAAGGCGGCCGAGGTCGAAAAAGACGAGATCGAAAACGACGAGGTCGAGAAGGAGCGCGGGGGAATTACCGCCGGCCCATCGCTCTATCTCGTCGCCACCCCAATCGGCAATCTTGAGGACATCACCCTCCGAGCCCTCCGCGTGCTTAAAGAAGTGGATCTTATCGCCTGCGAAGACACGCGGCAGACTCTCAAATTGCTCAGCCATTACGGAATCCAGACGAGACTCGTCAGTTATCACGAGCACAACGAGATGACGAAGGCGGCCGAACTTGTCGTCAACCTCGAAGGCGGAGCCAAGATCGCCCTCGTCACCGACGCGGGCATGCCGGGTATTTCTGACCCTGGATTCCGCTTGATCACTCTCGCTATCCGGCATCACGTGCCTGTCATCCCGATTCCGGGCGCATCGGCTTTCCTGGCGGCTCTGGTTGCGAGCGGCTTGCCTACCGATTCCTTCCGCTTCAGCGGCTTTCTTCCGTCGAAAGCCGGCCAACGCCGCAAATTACTCGAAAGCTTCAAGACTTCTCCGCGGACACAGGTCTTCTATGAAGCTCCGCACAGGCTCTTAGAAACGCTTTCGGATGTGGTCAGCATATTAGGCGCTGAACGCCATGTGGTCGTCGCCCGCGAAGTCACCAAGATTCACGAAGAGTTCCTGCGTGGCCGCGCTCGCGACGTCCTCGAACAGTTCAGCGCGCGTGGCAGTGTAAAAGGTGAGATTACCTTGCTCATCGCGAAGGCGGACGAAGGCGGCATTCAGGCTGTGGCTGAGACGGTGAACCTAAGCCAGCGCGTCCGCGAGATCATGACAGAAGAAAAAGTCGATGAGAAAGCCGCGTTAAAAAAAGTAGCCAAAGAGCGCGGCATCGGCAAAAGCGAAGCCTATCGCGAATGGCAGCAAAGTAGGTAACTCACCAGGGCCGGGACTGAAGTTTTAGATTTCTTTCAGTCTGCGGTATTCTCACCTTCGAATGCCCGAAGAAAAATCCATCCAGGAGCAGACTCCGGATTCGCTGATGCTCTTCGGCTTCTGGTATCGCGCTCTACCCTCGAATCAACTCGCACGCGGTCGACTTGCTAAAACTATGCTGCTGGAGCAGCCCATGGTCATCGGTCGTGACCGTAGCGGAAACGCTTTCGCCCTCCGCGATGCATGCCCCCACCGCGGCATGCCACTCTCCTGCGGAAATTTCGACGGCGCCCAAATCGAGTGCTCGTACCACGGCTGGAAATTCGACGCCCACTCCGGGCAATGCCAACTGATCCCGTCACTCGTCGCGGAACAAGCTTTGAAAGTCGATCGCATCTACGCCGGCAGCTACGACTGCGAAGAGCGCGATGATTTCATTTGGGTATTCATCCCTGACCTTGGGCCGTCGGGCGCCGGATTCACGAAGCGCATGCCCGCGGCCAGCGCTGCCCCAGAGATCCCAAAATTCAGCGACAAATATAAGCTCGCGTATCTGACCGCCGATCTTCCATGCTCGGTCGACCACGGCATCATCGGACTGATGGACCCGGCGCACGGCCCGTTCGTGCATCAAGCGTGGTGGTGGCGCTCGCAGAAGTCGATCCATGAAAAGGAAAAGAATTTCGAGCCCATCCCCTACGGCTTCCGCATGAGTGCGCACACCCCAAGTTCAAACAGCGCGCCCTACAAGCTGTTGCGCATGTATGCCGACGCCGACTCGATCACCACTACCATTGATTTTGTGTTGCCGAATCTGCGCTCGGAAATCATTCGCGCAGGAAAATATTGGTTTTCGAGCCTTACCACGGTGACTCCGATCACAAGAAATCAATGCCGTATCGACGTCGTCGCCGCCTGGAATTTATTTCGCTGGATCCCACTCGGCCCAGAGCTTCTGAAATTCGTCTTCGCCAAATTTGTAGAGCAGGATCGAGTGACCATGGAGCAACAGTCGGAAGGACTGAGGCATAACCCGCACCTGATGTTAATCGACGACGCCGACCGTCCCGCGAAGTGGTACTTCGGATTGAAGGCCGCTATGCTCGAGATGAAGCGAAAAGGCGGCGAATTTCACCACCCTATGGCCGGACCCGTAACGTTGAAGTGGAGAAGTTAAGTCGAGTACTAAGTTAAGAACTTAAGTCGAGAAGCGAGTTAAAGACGTTAAGTGCCGACTTCAGGCTGCAAGCAAGTCAGTCCTCTACCAGCCAATCCAGCGCCTCTTCCCGCGTTTTGAAAGTTACCGTTTCGCGTTGCGAAAAGAAGTGGAAGTTCTCCATCAGAGCATGGGGAATATGTTCGGCACCCACCCAAGCCGCCTTTTTCACGAAGGGACGGTCGAGGGCCAGCACTTGTTTAATTTTCATTGCCACAGCGTGATCGATTTCGGCGCCTTCGAAATCCGCTAGCACGAGCACCGATTTCGGTTCATGTTTTGCAACGGTAGCTTTGACCTGATCGAGCAAGGGAATCATTACAAGCGTTGTGGCCCGCGAAAAATCCAGCAGCAAGACGCGCCTGTTTTTGTGATCGATAAATCTGATTCGCTGTTCCATGGCCACTCGCTTCAACCCCGATCCGCTAATCTGATTCCCTAATACGATCCGCTAAATTAAGAGTGATTCAACTACGCCGTACACCCCATCCAGCGCGGCGTCGAGCGCCCCTATATCTTTGCCCCCCGCCTCCGCCAGATCCGGTCGTCCTCCGCCTTTTCCGCCAACTTTCTGCGCCACCGGAGCGATGATCTTTCCGGCTTGAAGACGGTTTGTAAGATCTTTGGTTACACCGACAATTAACGAAACGCTTCCGTTCGAAGCCGAGCCCAGCACCACGATGCCCGAGCCAATTTTGTCGCGAAGCTGGTCGACCAGCGTGCGCATTTGCGCGCGCTCCAGATGATCGACGCGATGCGCCAGCACCTTGACCCCGCGGACGTCTTTTACTTTTTCGCCGATGTTCGCCGTGCTCGACGACGCCGACTTCATTCGTGCCTGGTCGAGCTCGCGCCCCAAACGCTTGATTTCGGCATCTCTCTTTTCAAGCTCAGCCCGCAACGCTTCAGCCGGAGAAGCCATCTCCTGGGCCGAACTCGAAGCGGCAGAATCGAGCGACGGCGCCCCGTCTTTTCGAGTTTTCTGCAAAAGGGTCGGCCCGACCAGGCTCGCCACAACGCCCTCCAGTTCGTGATCTTTCCTGAAGTGTCGAAGCGATCCCTCTCCGGTGACTGCCTCAATCCGGCGCACGCCCGAAGAGACGCTACCTTCTTTCAAAATTTTTATCAGGCCGATTTCGCCCGTCTGTCCTGTGTGCGTGCCCCCGCACAGCTCGGTTGAAAAATCTCCGATCTTGATCACGCGCACCTTGTCGCCGTACTTTTCACCGAACAAAGCCATGGCGTGATATTCGTTGACTGCAACGTCAATCGGAACGTTTTCGATGATCTCGACCCGCTCGTTGCCCAAAACTTCTTTATTAATGAGGTCTTCTATATCCTGCAGCTCCTCTTCAGCCACTCCCGTGAAGTGTGAAAAATCAAAGCGCAGATGATTGGGAGCGACAAGCGATCCTGCCTGCTTCACATGTTTACCCAGTACTTCGCGCAGCCCCGCCTGCAAGAGATGCGTCGCAGTGTGATTACGCATGGTCGACGCGCGAATCGCAGTATCGACCACTGCATCCACTTTTTGCCCGACACGAATTTGTTGTTTCGTCATCACCTGGTGCGCACGCACTCCCTGAACCGGGTAATAGCACCCCGCCACTTCAGCCACAACAGTATTGTGATCTTCGGAGAAGAGCCGCCCGCGATCGCCGACCTGGCCGCCCGATTCGGCGTAGAAGGGAGTGTGATCCAAAATGATTTCACCCTGCTCCCCCGCATTTAATTCCTGAGTGCCTTGACCTGCCTTGATGATGGCGAGCACCTCGCAGTGATCGGATCGCGTCTGTCGATAGCCTTCAAACTCTGACCTCGGGAGTTGCTGGTAAGCCGGGTTTGCCGTCTGCTTGGCTGCCCCTTTCCATGAGGCGCGCGCGCGCGATTTCTGTTCCGCCATCGCCTGCTGAAAGCCTTGCCGATCCAAGGTCGCTCCGTTATCTCGTAGCACATCCTCTATGAAATCAAGCGGCAGTCCGTAAGTGTCGTAAAGCTTGAAAGCAACACCCCCGGGCAGCACCGCAGAGTTAGGATCGCCTTGTTTGGCACGCAGTTCGTTCAGTTCCTGTTCAAGCGTGTGCAAACCAGCGTCCACCGTGCGCGAAAAGCGTTCCTCCTCCGCCCGAACAGTTCTGCTCACATGCTCAATTGTCTCGTTGAGTTCGGGGTAAGCGTCTCGCATCAAGTCCCGCACGGCAAAGACCATCTCGCATAAGAACGGCTTGGTCTGCCCCAGCAAACGTCCGTGTGTGATAGCGCGTCGCATGATTTTACGGAGCACGTAGCCGCGACCCTCATTTGCAGGTTGCACACCGTCTGAGATCAGAAAAGTTAACGCGCGCGAATGGTCGGCAATGATCCGTAACGAAGCTTCGGGATTCTCGGACGCGACGGAATCGCCGGCAGACTTGTAGTTCGTGATGTTCGCCGCCTTCGCGATCAACGGCGTAAATAAATCCGTATCGTAGTTTGAGATCACGCCCTGCAGCACCGCCGCAATGCGCTCCAATCCCATGCCTGTGTCGATTGACGGCTTCGGCAGGGGATTCAACGTGCCACTCGCATCGCGATCGAACTGCATGAAGACGAGATTCCAGAGTTCGACGTAGCGTCCGCAATCGCAGCCGAATGTGCAATCGGTATGGCCCTGATCGCTTGCGATCACGCCCACATCGTAATGAATCTCGCTACACGGACCGCAGGGTCCGGTGTCGCCCATCTGCCAGAAATTATCTTTTGCGCCAAACTCGAAGATGCGATCTCGCCCGACTCCCCCGGCGATCCACAGATCGTAAGCCTCGGCATCGCGCGGGACGCCATTTTCACCTTTAAAGATGGTTACGTACAGCTTTGACTTGTCGATGCCAAACCACTGCGGCGATGTAATCAGCTCCCATGCGTAGGCGATCGCATCTTTCTTGAAGTAGTCACCGAAAGAAAAATTTCCCAGCATCTCGAAAAAAGTGTGGTGGCGATTGGTAAAGCCCACGTTTTCGAGATCGTTGTGCTTGCCTCCCGCGCGCACACATTTCTGAGAAGTGGTTGCTTTGTCGTAAGCGCGCTTTTCCAGTCCGAGGAAGACGTCCTTAAACTGGTTCATCCCGGCATTGGTAAAGAGCAGAGTCGGATCGTCCGCCGGGATGAGAGAAGACGAGTGAACCTTGCGGTGCCCTTTCTCCAAGAAAAAGTCGAGAAACTTCGAGCGAATTTCGGAGCCTGTAAGTTTTTTGTCCAAGTGATAAGCCAATGTCTGCGAAATCAGATTCTAAATGATAGTGCGAGAGTCGAGCGGTTCTCCCTGCTGCCGCACCCATCGCGAGAAGACGCTGCAAAGTAAAAAGGACGGGCGCAAGCCCGTCCTCATTTTCGTACGACTGTAACTACGGCGACGAAGGGGCGGATCATTCATCCGTCCGGAATGCGTTCAACTACTGCTTCACCTCGTCTTTTGTCGTTTCAGCTCCGTCTTTAATCGCGTGGCCGGTCTTCTTGGTGCCTTTCTTCACGGCATGGCCTGTGTCATGAGCGGCATCGCCGGTTTTCACCGCCGCTTTCTTCGTTGCATGTCCGGTTTTGTGCGCGCCTGTGTCTACGGCGTCGCCCGTCTTAACGGCAGCTTTCTTCGTGGCGTGTCCGGTTTTCTTGGCTGCGACTTTGGTCGCGTGTCCCGCGTCTTCGGTGTCGCTCTTCACTGTTTCCTGGCCGAAAGATAGCAGGGAGAGGGATAGTAATGCCGATGTCATCATTAAGCTGAATTTCGTTTTCATGGTGCCTCCGGAGGATTTAAACACTGGTACCGCTGCAAAGTTCTAACAGAGAGACTCTAGTGGCGCAAGTTAAGCCTCCATCCTATTTCAGTTATCGGTAACCCTTACGAAGCTTCGCTTTCGAATTCGGAAATGATCTCCTCGTCCACGTCCCACTTTTTGAGGATGGCGAATATCGTACGCGAACCGAATCCAGCGCGCGTCAGATTCCGAAAAACACGGGCAGCCTCTTTCTTATTTCTATCCTTCGGCTTTGGGATTCGCTTGCGCCGCAGGTATTCCCGCGCCAGTGTTTCTTCTTTTACATCCTCATATCCGTTGCCTACGGCCTTTTCGATTACATCGCCGTGCACGCCCTTCACTCTGAGTTCATTTACGACTCGAATTTTCCCGAATTTTTGGTTGTCTCTTCGGTAGGAGGTAAAAGCCGCCGCGTATTTCGCGTCATTCAGATAGCCCTGATCTTTGAGGCGGACGACAATAAGTTCTACAAGAGTTTTGCCAAATTCAGTGTCAGCCTCAACCCGATTGCGCAGCAGACGTTTCAGTTCGGCTACAGAACGCGATCGGCGCCCGAGCGCGCTGATCGCGTAGTCATAAAGCTCCACTTCGGTGAAGAGCTTCCGGGGACGTCCGAATGCCATGTCTACACCATAGCCCCGAACTACAGGTCCGGTCGATTATTTAGTCGGCGTCGGCGGCGCGGGAACAGGAGAAGTTGGGGTCGTTTGTAAACCCGCAGGCGCCGGAATTACTGCTGGCATCACTAATACAGTCTTAGCGGCAGGCGGCAACTTGTCGGCATTCGCCAGAAGTAGCGCGATCTGCCACATCTGCGTTTCCGTCAACGACTTGCTGAATCCCGGCATTCCAGTCAGGCGGATGCCGTTGAAGATCTTCCAATATGTTTCGCCCGCCTCATCGTCTGTCACGCCCTTGCCCTCAAAAAGCAGCGGCGGGTGCGGATACATTCCCGCAGCGATCGCGGTTTTCGGTGAGAGAGGAACGCCGTGACACACGGCACAATGTTGCTTGTAGAGGTCGGCTCCGGCAACATAATTGGGCTCGGTGGCCGGCACCGGAACGTTTTTCGGCATTTCTTTCTTGATGCGCGCGTTCAACGCCTTATGCGCCAGGTAGCTTTCGAAAGGCATGTCAGAATCGGTAACAGCAACGGGAGCGCTGCCCGAAACGAAATAGGTAAAAGCGAAAAGTGGGACAAGAATCAAACCAAGAATCAGCCCGCCTACGAATTTCACAATTTTTCTACCTTTCTGGAGTCAATAATTTAACATCTCCAAACCGGATCTTGGCCAGCTAATGTGCATCCAATTTTTAATTGCCTACATAATGACTTGTTGATCAGGCAGATCCCGACGACCCTATGAGAATCGCCAGCGCCGCGAGCGCTTTCCCACAGCACTATTATTCACAAGAAATGTTGCTGGCCGCGTTGCAGGAATACTGGGGCGAAAAGGTCGCAAATCCCAACGTATTGCGCCGCTTGCACCGCCACGTCGGGGTTGAGGGCCGCTTTCTAGCACTTCCCAAAGAAGAGTATGTGAAGATGCGAACCTGGGGTGAAGCCAACCACCACTGGATTCGCATCGCCAAGGAACTCGGCGAAAAGGCTGTTACCAGCGCTTTGGCAGCCGCTGGCTTACACGGACGTAATTTAGGCGCGTTTTTTTTTGCTTCAGTCACCGGCATCAGCAGTCCGTCGATTGATGCTCTCCTCATCAACCAGATGGGCTTATGCCGCGGCATCCGACGCGTCCCGATTTTCGGCCTCGGTTGCGTGGCGGGGGCGGCAGCTATTTCGCGGGCTGCCGACTATGTGCGCGCTTATCCCGATCAGGTCGCGTTGGTTCTCTCTGTCGAACTTTGCTCTCTGACATTACAGCGCGAAGACGTTTCCATGGCGAACCTCATTTCAGCAGGATTGTTCGGCGACGGTGCCGCGGCGGTAATTGTTACCGGGGATGAATGCGGAGAATCCGGCCCGAAAATTCTAGCGACGCGCTCTGTGTTTTATCCCAACACCGAAGAGATGATGGGGTGGGACATCACCGAAAAGGGGTTTCGCATCATCCTGTCTCGCGACCTGCCGGATTTAGTTCGCAAAAATCTTGCGCATGACCTTGATGGTTTTCTCGCCGAGCGTGGCTTAACCCGTTCCGATATCAAAAGCTGGGTCCTGCACACCGGCGGCCCGAAAATTCTCGAAGCCACCGCCGACGCGCTTGAGTTGAAAAATGGTCAACTCGACGTCTCGTGGGACTGTCTTCGCCGCACCGGCAACCTCTCTTCCGCATCTGTGCTGGTTGTGCTTGAAGAAGTCATGAAGAATCGGCGTCCAGAGCCAGGAACGCTCGGATTGCTGGCAGCCATGGGACCGGGCTTTTGTGCCGAATTCGTCTTGCTGGAATGGTGATTTCGGCGCCTCAGCGTTAACCGATTTGAATATGAAACGGCACGCTACGGCGTGTTGCTCCTCCAACTTATGCCCGGCATATACAAAAAGTCGTGGGACGTTTTTGTCGTCGGCGGTGGGCCCGCCGGGCTAGCCACCGCCATCGCAGCTCGTCTTCACGGTTTGAGCGTGCTGGTTGCGGACGGAGCCATCTTGCCTATTGATAAGGCGTGCGGCGAAGGCCTTATGCCCGACGGGGTGAAAGCCCTGCAAGCGTTGGACATTTCTATTCCCGAGCACGACTTCTACCCATTCGGCGGCATCCGCTTTTTAAGCGATGGTGTAGTGGCTGAAGCGGCTTTCCCTCGCGGCATGGCCTACGGAATCCGGCGCACCCATCTGCATAGCGCCATGGTTGAACACGCAGTCGCCTGCGGGGTACAAACGCTATGGCAGGTTGCAGTTACCGGGCTGCATCCTGAAGGTGTGATGGTCGCAGGAGAGCCAGTACGTGCTCGCTGGGTAGTGGGCGCTGACGGAACCAGTTCGCGAGTGCGTGGATGGGCGAACCTGGATCCCCCTGAACTGCGTGCCGGGAAAAATAAAAAGTTGCGCTTCGCTTTCCGCCGCCACTACCAGGTCGCTCCTTGGACCGACTGCATGGAACTTCATTGGGGCGCGGAATGTCAGGTATACGTCACGCCCGTCAGCAAACAAGAAGTATGTGTTGCGCTTATCTCTTACGATTCAAAGTTGAGACTTGAAAAAGCGCTGAACGAATTTCCCAAACTCTGCTCCCATCTTGACAAAGCCGAATATACCTCGACTGAGCGAGGCGCGATCACTGTGACGCGCCGCCTGAGCCGTGTCTATCGCGACCGAACGGCGTTGATCGGAGACGCTTCGGGTGGCGTTGATGCGATCACAGGCGAAGGCCTCTGCTTAACTTTCCGCCAGGCAGCATTGCTCGGAGAGTGTTTGGCAACTGGAGATTTGGCTCGCTATCAAAGCGGCCATCAAGCTCTCGGCCGTCGTCCCGCCTTGATGTCGCACATGATGCTCTTCATGGCCAAACACCCTCGCTTGCGGAGGCGAGCAATGCAAGTGTTCGAGCAAAATCCAGCCGCATTTGCTGGAATGCTCGCCCTGCACGTTGGCGAAGGCTCCGCACGCTCGCACCTGTCGAGCGGACTCGCCATGGGATGGCAACTCCTGCGCGCCTAGTTCTTATCCAGCGAGACGCCGCCAAGGCAGCAGGCGAGCGTCCGCGTCCGGAAAGTCAGGCTGCCTGAGTCTGCTCGCCCACTGGTTTCGCAAGGTCGCGCTCACTGGCGTGTTGAATGACGGAGTTAACTTCCCCGCCGATCAAGAATGCAAATCCCGTCACATAAAACCACAAAAGCAAAATAATCACTCCTCCAAGCGACCCGTAGACGGCGCTATAAGAAGCGCTGAAGTGAAGATATAACCGTAATAATCCCGAGGCCGCCAGCCACAAAGCGACTCCAACTGTAGAGCCCGGCGAAATCCATTGCCAGCGGCGTGTTTTGTGATTGGGAGCGAAGTGGTAGACGAGCGCAAAGCTCGTCATCGCGAATCCGATTGATAGCATCGCTTGCACGCTCTTCCATCCAATCACAAACAGACGACTCAGCCCCATTCGATTGCCAAGAACTTCGGCTACGTAGCCTCCGGCTAGAACCAATAACAACGCGCCTGTAATCAGAAAAATAATTGCTAGCGTGAGGGCAAGCGAAATGGAGTGAATTTTCAGCCACGAGCGCGTCTCGCGAAGTTGATAAGCAACATTCAACGTGTACATTAACTGCGTGGTGCCGCTCGAACCCGCAATCAGCGCCAGTAATAGTCCGGTGGTGATCTTGCCGCTTCCGCCACTTTGCATGACTTGGTTTAGCGTGGTGCCGATCAGTTCATAGGCGAGCGAGGGGATCACTTGCGCTAGATAGTTGAACAAGTCGGCTCGGAGCTCAACCTTCCGGCCCGCGAACAGCCCGAACAGCGCCATCAAAACCAGAAGCAGCGGGAAGGCCGCAATCAGAAAGTTGTAGGCCAGTTCGTAGGCCCGATTATCGAGATCGTCGTTGAGAGTTTCCGCCCACACCTGTTTCGCCAGGCGCCACCAGCCCAGGCGCGCCAAGCGCCATGTCGATTCGGGACGGACTTTAGCCACGCGATTGGCAGGCACACTCCCAGACCTGAAGACGGAATTCAACATAGGCGCAGCAACTTTGATCTTAACGGCTTCGGTAAGGTTGTAACCCGGCTCGAAGTTTGCCCCCACGCCAAGAACAAAAAATGGATCAAAAGCTTGTGTGAAAGCGGCCTTCCATTGAAATTCCGCCAGTTTCTTTGCGAGCCGCACTCACTGACCAGCGCTTGCTAAGCCTGTAATCACCCTGCACCACTTCGCTTCCCGGTTGCGACACGTCGGTTGAAAAGGTAAACAGAAAATTCCTCGTGACCCGTTGCTGCAGCGCCACGCGAGCCGAAGAATTTTGATTGTTGCCACCAATGAGCGGATCGATTTGAAGGCTTGAAAGGCCCGCCAATCTTTGCACGCTTCCGCTAACTTGACCGGCCGCCTGCGAGGCGATCATCGAATCGGTGCTCTGGCTGGCAGCCGCTTGCTGCGTTGTCTTGCCGGTCGCAAGCAGGTTGATGATGTCGGCCGTCGCCAATGGCGGATCGGAAGAATACGAAGTCGTGAGCTTCTCGAAAGGTCCACGTAAGTTAAGCACCAGATTGTATTGCGAAACAGTCGTGCCGACGGAGACATTCAACACCGGATGCGTCTGGTAGGGATCATCAAACGAAATGATGCCGCGCTGCAATTCGTAACGCACGTTGCGGTAAAAGAGCTCTCCAGAATTAAGGTCGGTGCGGCCCGTGATAATTGGAACAGCTGCCGTCCCCCCAACATGAAAATTTGCGTTGCCTTCAAGGCTGACCTGCGAACTGGTCGCGCTTAAGCCTTCTTTGGAGAGTAAAGCGATGGAGAGATTGATCGACTCGGCAAAACCCGGCTGCGCCGGCGGCGCATTGTCACCGCTGAATTGATCGGCGAACGTTGCTAAATCGAAATCAGGAGTAAACGAGAGTGAGTCAATCAGCACGCGTCCACTCAAGACTGAAGACTCTTTCGTCCCAGTCAAGGCGAGATTGCCGTCAAGAACCGTTCGAAGACCATTTGGATAGCGCAGCCGAACCGATTGGGCCTGCATCGCCACATTGAATTGCAAAGGCTTGTAGGTCAGGGAACCGCCGGCAGTCAGTTGGCCTCCGCCGACCTGCCCGCTTAATGCTTCGAGCTGTATGCGCTCGTTGTCGATGTTGAGGCTGCCATTCAGTTTCTCTACTCCAAGCGGCGCTCCCGCCTGAATCGCCGAGACGTCGTGCAGTTGAATTTGGCCAGCTATATTTGGGTGGTCGGCGCCTCCGGAGCTCTTCACATCGACCGTGACGCTGCCCGAACTTCGAATGTCACCCGAGAGCATTTGCAGAGCCCGCATGTTTACCGAGCCTTGTGCTTCGAATGAGGGTGCCCCATTTCCTCCGAGGGGGACGGTCCCGTGAAATCGAAGTGAGGTATCAGTTCCCTGAATTTCCGCCGGCAAGACGGTAATGACCGACTTTGCATACTCCACGCGAATCGGCCCATTCGACCCAAGTTGATAATTCTGGTAGCTCGCACTGAGAGTCGGAATAGTAAGGTCAGCGCGGATTTGCGATGGATCTTTGAGCGGCCCCGCCAGACGGGCATGAAATTCCGTTTGTCCCTTCACTCCCTCCGGAAGATTTGGCAGATAGAGCGCGAGCAAAACGTCGAGCGGAAGCGAGGCCGTATCGAGCGATGCCTCGGTGTAGTAGCCGCCTTCGAGATTCACTTTGCCGTGCGCTTGCACCGATGCGTCGAGCACCAGAGAATCTAAATTGAAGTCTGCCTGCTTGTCCGCGACCTTCAGTTGCGCCTTGACTCCAAAAACCGATTTGTCTCGCAAGGTCAATTTAGGCAACTGAACGGTGGCGTTCAGTTGGGGGTTGTCGATCGTTCCTGAACCGCTAGCGGATGCGCTCAGATACCCATAAACCAACAAATTTCGATCATGCACGTAACGCAGTCTCTGCAGGCTCAGCGACGAGATATCGAAGTTCATGCTGTAGCGTTTCGTTTCCGGAGAAAACGACAAATAGGCTGTCGCCGCGCCGGCAGAAATGGCTACATCCAACGAAGTTTGAATGGTCTCGTGGTCGGCGCTGAATTTCATCGCGAAATTCTGCAGTTGCTCGTCGTAGACGCGCCCGCGCGCTATTTTTAAAGTGCCGGAGCCCTGAGGATTAAGCTGCGACCCGCTGAACGAGAATCCCGCCGATATATCGCCGGAAACAGGGTAGTGCGAGTTGAAAAGCTGTTGCAGATCCGTGATGGAGACTTGCTGCACCGACATCGTCGCCCTGATCGGGTTCGAAGGCAAGTAGGACCACTCGAGCAATCCCAGGGTGGCGTTGAACGTTGCCCGCCCCGTCCTGGCATTGACCAGTGATCCTTCCGTGATTGTCACTCCATCCGGAGTTGCTTCGAAGTTGCCTTGCAAACTTCGCCACTGGCTCCCTTGCACAGTAAAATTCTCGGCAGAAATCTCTCCATCTATGTCTGGATTCTTCACTGACCCGTGAACAGTCGCTGCCAGATTCGCCGAACCTGAAATCGCCGAAGGTATCGCTCCCGGCCGAAAGGCGTTGATCAAAGCGGAAAGCTTTTGCAGATCGCTCGTTGTCGCATGAACCCGTAGATTCGAACGCTTGCTGACCTCACCCTGAGCCGTAATTCGAGTCGCGGGAATATTCAGGACGCTGTCGTGCAGATCGATTGTCCCTTTGGGCCCGTCATAGGCGAGGTGTATAACCCCATCGACCGGCACGTTAGCGGCGGATTGCACGCCCGCCTGGATGTTCGCGGCTGATGTACGCAGGCTGAGATCGGAACTTGCCCGAAGGTTGTTGATGCTGTCCGTCCATGACAGGTCGGTTGTGCCGTCGACCCTGCTTAAGAGCGAGACCTGCTTGAGCTCGGGGCGCCCGAGAATCCGCTGCGCCGCATGTAGCGAAATGTTGCGGAATGTTGCGCGCACCTGCGTCGAAGGAGTAGCGTCAAGGTGTTGAACGCCAATGTCCGCTTGTATCGTTCCTTCCAAAGCTTCAAGGCCGATTCCGGTTGCCCGCAGCGATGCATTTGCCAGATGGTAGTTCCCGCGTAACCTTCGCACTTCTATGCGCTCTTTTGTTGCGACCGCTGAAATCGCGTCGGTCAATAGCAATCCGTCTGCGGTGATGGTGCTGAGTAGCGCAGGCGCATTGAGATTCGGAATGCTGAGCTTGCCAACGAGTGTGACGTCCCCGGCAGGGTTGGTGCCTCCAGATAGCGCTGCGAAATCCTGGGTGTGAACTCGAATCTTGTAGTCCCCTGCGATGCTCGGCTCGCTGTAATTGGTGAGGCTAAGATTCAGCGCTCCCGTCGACCCGCCGAGCGCCAAGTTCGCCTGTTCGAGCCTGAGGGCAACTGACGTTGCCTTAAAATTGGCGCGCAGGTTGTGAGGAAGAACAGCGAGTTGCGCGTATTTTAGATGGCCATCGTCGTAGGCGATTGTTCCGTCATAGCTCCGAGTGCTCGAATCAAAATGCGCATTCAGGTCAAGATGACGAAGATCAGCGTCGAGCGGAGTCTTTTTGTCGTCGTAATTCAATTCCCCGTCCACGATCTGGAAGTGCCCCACGGCTAATTGAAAAATGTTGGTGCGCGGTTGATTTGCAGGTTTCGCCGCACGGGATTGCGGAATATTTGTTACGCCTGCATGATTCGTTCGCACGTATATGACAGGATGGCCAAGTACGGCATTGTTGAAGTTGAATTCTCGGTGCAAGAGAGATTGAACGGTCACCCCTACAGTAAGGTTGTCGAGCTGCAGAAGCGGCGGCTGCCCCACGGGCTCAGTCCCATGGATTTTCACGTCGAACAGATGGACCTGTAGTGGGCGTAAGTTGAGATTCAGCGCCCGAATTTCACTTTTGCCGCCGGTCGCCTCGTCTGTCGCCTGCGTAACGCGGCGGATTGCCATCTGCTGAAAGCGATTTGATTTCAAGAAAACATATCCGCCCAGCACCGCAAGAATGACGAGCGCCAACAATCCTGCGACCGCCCAACCAACAATTTCTCGCCATTTCATGACCACCGCAAAACTCCTAAAAGGCTTGGCCCAGGGTAATGAAGAACTGGGTCGATTTGATTCCAGGTACAGGATTTAGATTTTTCCCAATGTCAATGCGAATGGGCCCGATCGGGGTGGAATAGCGCAAGCCCACGCCCACGGTATTGCTGTAATTGTCCACAAAGTTCTTCAGGTTAATGGCGCTGTATACATTTCCGCCGTCATAGAAAACAACTCCACCGAGGGGCTTCATAATCTTGAGCGGAAAGCGCGCCTCGGAGTTCAGAATAAAGAGCTGACGGCCGCCGACCGGAACCGTCACGTTGACGCATCCAGTCTGATTTGAAAGCACGCCGCAGAACGGTACCAGGCGTTGCGGCCCAGCTTCGTTGATTGGGAATCCGCGCAGAGAGGTTCCGCCGCCAGAGTAAAAGCGCTGGCTCGTAGGAACAAAACTTCCGGCAAAAGGCGACGCCAGGCCCAGACGGATGCTGTTGGCAAAAACCACCGCGTGCAGTTCCTTGTAGTAAGCATACTGGGCAAACAGCTTCGTGAAATTTGCGCTCGACCCGAATGCCGTAGGGGTGATTCCAAGGTTGACAGTTGAAAATGTCCCGCGGTGGGCGTCCAGCGGTTTGTCCCGCGTATCTTGAATCAACGTCCCCGAGACCGTCGATAACCGTACGCTGCGGTCTCGTGGAAGAACCAATTCCGGCACCAAAAGATGCGATAACTGCGTTTTGTTGAAATCGTATCGCAACTGCAAGCGCGTGCTGCGTTTTTTGCTGATAAGTTTCTCAACCTGAAACGATAGATCGCCCAACCGGGCCGTAAACAGGGGGTTCTCGCTCGTTCTTTCGATCGAGAAACTGGCAAGCGAACTCCACTGCGATCCGAGGAACCGAGGTTGTGCGTAGGTCGTAATTAATCGTTGGTCGAGGCGCGCGAGAACTACAGTGCCGCTGGCGGTCTCGCCCAGTCCGCGCATATTGCGGCGCGTGTATTCAATCGAGCCCAAAGGACTGGCGAAAGTAGCCTCGCTTTGCGCCAGCTTGTTTTTGCCTAATTCGACTGGCGGAAGCCCCGGCACCGCAACCGTCCCCGACGGAACATTGCCCCCGCGCCGTGCCACCTCAAAGCCAAATCCATAGGTCAGATCGTTTCGCTTCGCTTCATGAACTTTTGCCAGCACTTGCTCTTCGGTCTGCTCGGCGATAGGTTTCTCCGGACCAACGCTCGACCAATCGAAAATGTTCAAGTCGTAAAGATGGCTCTCCGCTTGCAATAACTCACCCTTGCGCATCGGCGCCGCTACCGGAACCCTCGCGGTTTTAGCAATCAGGTCGACACGTGTCTGTTTCTGTCCGAGAAAAAGAACGCTGTTCACGGTCACACGTTGTCGCTCATCAATGATGTAAGACACGATGACCCGGTGGCGATCGTCGGAGCGGCGCGTAATGGTCGCCTTCACATCGGCGTTCAAATATCCCCGATTCAAGTAAGTGGCGGTGATGCGATTCCGATCGTCAGACAGGCGGCGCGGTGAGTATGGGCCGCCCGGCCGAAGTTGAAAGCCGGCAGGCGCCGCAAGTTCATTCGCGGGAACGCTGATGTTGCCGCTAATTTCAACATTGTCGACCAGAGTCGGAGGACCCTCATCGATATCGAAGTTGATCCGTAACTTCTGTCCGTCTGGAACCACTCTTGCCGTTACTTTCGCCGATTCGTATCCCTTGTCACGATAAATTGCTTCCAGGCCCGCAACGCTCTGCTTCAATAATTTCGGACTGACCGTTCCATGCGACCAAAGATGTGAACGCTTAATGGTCACCTCCGCGAGCAAGTCTTCGTCGGAAATCTGTTGGTTGCCGTGGAAGCTTATGGCCTCGACCTTGTGTTTTTTCCCACGATCAATCTTGTAAACCAGAAGAATTTCGTCAGTTTGTTTCTGGAAATCGATATCGACCTTTGCGTCCGAATACCCCTTTTTCTGAAAGAAGTCGATCAGGTTTTGTTGCCCTTCTTCCACCAGATCGCGGTCAATCGTTCCCTCCGAATAAATGGGGATCAATCTCTTCATCTGGCGATCTGACAGAAAGGGAATCGGTGAGAGCTTTGCGCCCTCGGTCCGAACATCCACGATAGGCCCAAGCTCTATTTTGAAAGAAACGTCCACACGATTACTTTCCGGATGAAACAGCGGAGGATTCATTTTCACCGAACTGGCGAGCCTGCGTCGCTTAGACAAGCGCAGTTTAATTAACGCCGTCGCAGCCTTTAATCTCTCGGCAGTGTACGGTCTGCCGGGTTTGAGCAACGCTCCAGTGAGTCGCGCACGAAGAGATCGAACCGCGCGCAACAGGCTGGCTGTTTCCGGCTGGTCTGGACCTTCGATGTTGACGTTCGCTATACGCGCCTGCTTGCCCAGAGCGACGTTAAAGGTGATGTTGACCAGTTGATGCTCATCGTCTATGTCGGCGTGCGCCTGAACCGTCGCGCGGAAGTATCCGTTCGTCTTCAAAAATTCTTGTAATGCCTTCTCTGAGAGGGGAAGGCGACCGGGATCGTAGGGGTCTTCATCCGCCAGATCGACGACCTCCATCAAGCGCGTGTAAGAAAATTGCTTGACCGCTCCTGGAAAATCCAGAACGCCCAGGTAATAGGCCGGCTCGAGGAGAAAATCAAGCCGCAATCCCGACGGATTCGGAACCACCTCCACATCCACCTTGGGGAAATTACCGGCTCGCTGAAGCGCGCGAATCGAGTCTTCCACCTGCGATTGGGAATAAGGCTGATGAGCTTTTTGGACCAGAACGGCGCGTAGCGGGGCGAGATCGCGATGGGGGTTTCCAATTAGATCGATAGCGTCGACATTTTGTCCGTCATACACCGCCTGCGGGCGCAAGGTGGTCATCTGTGCCGAAGCGGAAGCGGCGATGACGAACACTAAAAGGATTGCCGGACGCGCGATCGTGCGACGCCTCCTGGCCGCGGAAAAAAGTCCCTCTACAAATCTAATTTTTAAAGAAATGTCAGGACTCCCGCACAAAGGTGTAAGTCAACTCTGATGCTACAGGATTGGGCGGCGTTGGCCTGTTTTGGCCGCGGCGCGACTCCCGCCATTATTGTTTGCAGTCAGGAAACTTGTGCGTTGGCTACAGGATTCTACGGATTGGCGTCGGCTGTCGCTCCATCTACCGTTCAGGTTCCGCGACTTCGTCAATCGCTAGCTAAGCAACAGATCAGCAACCAAGGGAAAGCAACTCAATAAGAGCTAAGCAAGACGATAAGCAAGCGAACCAATTAGGTTCAAGGAGTCGCGTATGCCCTCGTTGTGGAAGTTTGGAGCCCTCGGCGCGGTCGAACTGGGAAAACGTACATACAAAAAATTAGGCGAAGATGAGCTCGTAACTCGCTCCGCTGCCCTCTCGTATTACTTCATCCTCGCTCTTTTCCCAATGTTTCTTTTTCTTTTATCCCTCATGGGGCTCTTCGCCGGGCCGAATTCTGAAATGCGGCAGGGCATTCTGAGCGCGCTTAGCCAAATGGTGCCCGGGTCGGCATCAAGTTTGATTCAGAGCGTACTTACTGAGACGACAAAGGCAAGCAGTGGCGTGAAGGTTGGCGCCGGAATGTTAGGCGCGCTGTGGGCAGCCTCCTCGGGATTGAGCGCGCTCGTAGTCTCATTGAACGTTATCCATAAAGTCACAGAAACGCGCCCATGGTGGAAGCAGAAGCTTATCGCGGTCGCTTTGACGGTCGCTCTGGCATCGTTCATTATCGCTGCTCTCGCGCTTGTGTTGTACGGCGGCAAAATTGGGCAATTGATCGCTTCGCAGATGGGGCTCGGTGACTTATTTACCAACGTATGGCGGGTGGCTCAGTGGGTGTTCCCCTTTATTGCCATGTTCCTGTCATTCTCGGTCGTTTATTTCTTTGCCCCAAATATTAAAGACTCATGGCATTGGGTGACTCCAGGAGCCGCGCTCGGCGTGATCATCTGGATCGCCGCCTCCTTGGGATTTCGGGCCTACTTGCACTTCTTTAATTCCTACAGCGCCACCTATGGATCGCTCGGTGCCGTCGTAATTTTGCTTCTGTGGCTTTTCATTACGGGCTTTGCCATCTTGATTGGAGCAGAATTGAATTGGATCATCGAGGCAGCCGACAGGGGCGAGGTGGACCAGGCCGACACGCAAGTGCAACGCCGGGCTGCTTAACGCAGGGCCCTCCGTGGTAGATTGCTTCACGTTGCAATCATGCCAGTTATCAAGGCGCATGAAGCGTCATTAATGGACGTTCCGCCGCCCCGCTCACTCTGCCGTATTTTTTACCGCGATATGATAGGGGCCCATGAAATTTTGTTACTTTCAGTATCAAGGCAAGCCCGAGGCTGGGCTGGTCGAAACCGTCGCTGGCAAACAGTCAATCACCAGACTTCTTGCCGTGCTCCCGGGGTCTAGTGCAAACGGCGAAAGCCGAGCGAGTCGCGCCATCACTCCTACCCCACTCAATGAAGCCGAACTTCTGGCTCCCGCGAAGCCATCGAAAATCGTTTGTGTCGGTCGCAACTACCGCGATCATGCGGCCGAGCTCGGAAATGAAGTCCCCAAAGAACCGCTTCTTTTTCTGAAGCCGCCATCTGCTCTGATTGGCTCTGGTGGAACGATTGTGCGCCCGAAAATTTCTGAGCGTACAGACTACGAAGGCGAACTTGGAATCGTAATCGGCAAACGATGCCACAAACTTGCGCCGAGCGAAGATGTTCGCCCATACATTCTCGGGTACACAATCGTCAACGACTTTACCGCTCGCGATCTGCAGCGAATCGACAGCCAGTGGACGCGCGGCAAAGGCCATGACAGCTTCTGTCCGGCGGGCCCGATCGTTACCGATGAGATCGATCCGTGGGCGGGAATAACGCTTGAGACGCATTTGAATGGCGCCCTCAAGCAGCATGGCAATACCAACGATTTCATCTTCTCGATCGAAGCCATTCTCCAGTACATCACCGCCTTCATGACATTGATGCCGGGCGACCTTATTCTGAGCGGAACCCCTTCGGGAGTTGGTGCCGCAGTCGCAGGGGATGTGATAGAAGTCAGCATCGCTGGGATCGGTATTCTCCGTAATACCGTCGCCGATGAATGAACAGACCGTTGCTACCGATTTCGGCTGCGCTTAGGGCTGGATTGCGCATCCTGAATTATGTTACTTTTTCAGGCCACGTTGCCGGACTTTTGCAACCGCGTGGAAGGAGGATTCTTGGTTCAAGCCCTCAGCACCGGTAGTGTTATCGCAGAGGTTCTCGCCGCCGACGAAGATTCCTTCCTCAAAGAGTGGGTGGACGACGCTCGTTTGTTAAAGCACAACACCGCGATGGCCCCGGAACCGGAGCTTCGGCTGCAGTGCGCAAACTTCTTGGCCTCCTTCCGGAAGGGAGTGCAATCCGGAGTGGTGGGCAAAGCCTCCGACCCGCAATGGGACGACCTCCGCGGTCTTCTAGCTGACGTATCGAAGAGTCGCGCTCTCCAGGGCTTTACAGCCATCGAGATTGCTGCCTTTGTCTTCTCTTTCAAAAAACCGCTGTATCACCGTCTGAGACAAGCGGAGAAAGATCCGCTGGTGCTGGCCTCCCAAATCTGGGAAACGACCGAACTTCTTGACAGCTTCGGGCTCTATGCCACGGAACTGTGGCTCGATACGCGCGAAGCAATCATTCGACGGCAGCAGGAAGAGATGCTTGAACTGTCCACTCCAGTGATCAAGCTCTGGCACAATATTCTTGCCCTCCCGCTGATCGGAACTCTCGACAGTGCCCGCACACAGGTTGTAATGGAATCTTTGCTCGGCGCGATTGTCGAGACGAACTCCAGGGTTGCTATCCTCGACATTACTGGGGTGCCAACCGTAGACACCGTGGTGGCGCAGCACCTGTTGAAGACGGTTACTGCCGCCCGCCTGATGGGTGCGGAATGCATTATCAGCGGCATTCGTCCTCAAATCGCTCAAACCATTGTTCATCTTGGAATAAATCTGCTCGACATCACCACCAAGGCCACCCTGAGAGACGCTTTCGCCTTGGCGCTTGAACGGACGGGGCAGTCAATCAGATCAGAGGAAGCGCCGGTCAACTAATCCCGGCAAGTTGCAGAATTGTTCGGCATAGGACGTTCTTTTTGACCCAACCGCTGTTAGTTTTATAATCTTAAATTCGGCGAGCAGCGAATAGGGTATTTTCGTAGGCCGCATAGGTCCGACAAAAGCGCGCTCATGGTGCGCTCTAGGATGTGAGACATGGATAAAGGACTTCAGAATCGACAGGCGGGTCTCAGCGAAATCCTCACAAAGGATGAGTCTTCCCTTCTTGCAGACTGGCTGAAAGAAATGAGCGGCAGCGTTCGCCGCAGCGATTTGATTAAAGAATCTGAGCTCCGCAGCGAAAGCGCCCTGTTTTTGAAGTTGTTGCGGCAGGGTGTCGACTCAGGCGGATACGACATTGACGGCGCGGCCTGGCAGCCGATGCGCGAACTTCTGGCCGAAATTTCTAGAAGCCGGGCGCAACAAGGATTCACTCCAACCGAGACCGCCACGTTCGTACTTTCATTCAAGAAGCCTCTCTTTAAGGCGATTCGAACACGCTTCGAAAAAGACGCGGATGCGCTCGCCACCGAACTTTGGAGCGCCACCGCATTGCTCGATTCCCTCGGCCTCTACACGATTGAGACCTATATCAAGACCCGCGACGCCGTGATCCGCCGCCAGCAGGAGGAGATGCTCGAACTCTCGACCCCGGTGGTCAAGCTGTGGGACGGAATTCTTGCTCTTCCAATCATCGGTACCCTCGACAGCGCACGCACGCAAGTCGTCATGGAGACGCTGCTCGAAAGCATTGTTAAGACGAATTCGAAAGTTGCGATCATCGATATAACGGGCGTGCCTACGGTCGATACCGTCGTCGCTCAACACCTTCTGAAGACCGTGACCGCGGCCCGTTTGATGGGCGCGGACTGCATCATCAGTGGCGTTCGCCCGCAAATTGCGCAGACCATCGTGCATCTCGGAATCAACCTCTTGGACGTCACGACCAAGGCCACGCTCTCCGATGCATTCCGCCTCGCATTGCAGCGAACGGGATTGTCATTAGGACGTACGTCGAATCACACAGCGCAAAAGACCGCATAGGATAACTTTTGGAAAAGATACCGATTCTGCGAATGGGAGACTTTCTGCTCGTCACCATTCAAGTCGACATGCACGATCGGCTTGCAATGGCTCTGCAGGACGATCTGACGCAAAAAATCAGCGAGACGAGTGCTCGGGGAGTCCTGATCGACATCTCCTCGCTTGAGATTGTGGATTCGTTTATTGGCCGCATGCTGGGCAACATCGCAGCCATGTCGCGCGTCCTTGATGCGCAAACGGTTGTCGTCGGAATGCGGCCTGCCGTCGCCATCACTTTGGTCGAATTAGGTATGTCTCTGCCCGGAGTGCGTACCGCACTCAATGTAGATGCCGGAATGGAATTGCTGCGGGAATCGCTGAACGGCCACGAGGGAATCCGCCATGGCAGTAATTTCTAGCGAGACCATTCCCGTCACTTCCGAGCCAGATATTGTTTTCGTGCGCCGACGGGTGCGCGAAACCGCCGCGCAAATCGGTTTGAGCCTCGTCGATCAGACCAAGGTCGTCACTGCCGCCAGTGAACTAGCCCGAAACACGCTGATCTATGGTGGGGGGGGCGCCATGCAACTGGAAAGCCTGAACGGTCCCCGCCTGGGAGTCCGTCTTACGTTCAGTGACAACGGCCCGGGCATCCCTGACATCCAACTAGCACTTCGGGACGGTTTTACCACGGGCTCCGGTCTTGGACTCGGCTTAGGCGGCACCAAACGTTTGGTCAACGAGTTTGCAATCGAGTCCAAAGTCGGCCAAGGGACGAAAATCATAATTACTAGATGGAAGTAGTACCACTGAGCATGATCATCCAAGTCACTGATGCCAGTCACGCCGGAGAGGCCCGGCGCCACGCCGCAGTTTACTCGGAGAAACTTAACTTCGAGGAACGTCCTCGCGGAGCGCTGGCGATTGTTGTCACGGAAATTGTTTCTAACATTGTCAAGCATGCCGGCTCCGGCACGGTGATCCTCGAATCGTTCGGGTGCCTTAACGACTGCGGTGTTCGAGTGATGGCCTTGGATAAAGGCGCTGGAATAAAAGACCTCACAGCCGCCCTTCAAGATGGCCACTCCACGGCAGGAACTGCCGGAAACGGCCTCGGCGCGATTAAGCGGCTTTCAGACGTGTTTGATATCTATACCGTTCCCGGAGCCGGTACCGCCGTGCTCGCTGAAGTCTGGTCGAGCAACAAAATTTCCAGGCACGCCTCTGGACTCGACGTCGGCGTGGTATCCATTCCCATCAAGGGCGAGCAGGATTGCGGAGATGGATGGGGTGCGAAAGAAACGGCCGAGTCTGTCCTGCTTATGGTCGTCGATGGCTTGGGACACGGCATTCTTGCGGCGGAAGCCGCTCGTGAGGCCGAACGAGTTTTTACCGCATCCCGAACCGACTCGCCCGCAATGATTTTGCAGGATGCGCACGACGCACTCAAAAAAACTCGGGGCGCCGCCATGGCCGTCGCTTCCCTCAACCTCGAGCGCGGCATCATGAAATTCGCCGGCGTCGGAAATATTTCAGCCTCAATAATCGCTCCCGCTACCAGGCGCGGAATGGCTTCGCACAACGGCATTGTAGGCCACCAAATTCAGAAAGTTCAGGAATTTACGTTTCCATGGGCAAAGGAAAGCATGTTGATCATGCACTCCGACGGCGTGAATACACGTTGGGATCTCAAGCCTTACCCAGGGATTTGGAGCAGGCATCCCGCGCTGATGGCAGGGTTACTTTTCCGCGATTTTTCGCGGGAACGGGATGATGTAACAGTACTGGTCGCTAAGAATCGCGAAGATGCGTGCGGTCCATGCAACTGAAATTCATCACCATGGAGATTCGCTTCGAGCACGACGTCGTGCTCGCTCGCCAGCGTGCTCGTTCTGTTGCCGCTTTCCTCAAGTTTGATATCCAGGATCAGACGCGAATCGCCACCGCCGTTTCCGAGATTGCCCGCAACTGTTTCGAGTACGCCGGCGGCGGGCTAGTGGAGTTTACCTACCACAGCGGAGCCGAGAGAATATTTTTTGTCACCATTCGAGACAAGGGACGAGGCATCCCGAATGTCGATGAAATTCTGGGCGGCAAGTATGTCTCGAAGACCGGCATGGGCGTGGGCATGATCGGCGCCAAGCGCCTGATGGACAGATTTGAAGTGCAGAGCGCGGCCGGCAAAGGCACGGTCGTCACCCTCGGAAAAGCAATACCTCAAAGGTTCTCAAAGTTAAACGATGCGGAACTGAACGCATTCATGGGCACAATCGAACGCAGGCGTTCGGAGAATCCTTATGAAGAACTGGAACACCAGAATAAAGAGCTCCTGCGCACGCTTGAAGAACTACGCGCCCGTCAAAACGAACTCGCGCAGCTCAATCGGGAGCTCGATGAAACCAATCGTGGCGTAGTCGCTTTGTATGCGGAGCTCAACGACAAAGCTGACTTCTTGCAGCGCGCTTCAGAACTAAAGACTCACTTCCTTTCTAATATGAGTCACGAATTCAGAACGCCACTCAATTCCGTGCTCGCCCTCAGCCAGATCTTGCTCGATCGCATGGACGGCGATCTCACTTCCGAACAGGAAAAGCAAGTCAACTTTATTCGCCGCTCGGCCCAGGACCTTACCGATCTCGTGAACGACCTCCTTGACCTGGCAAAAGTTGAAGCTGGCAAGGTCACGATCCGGCCCGCCCCGTTTAGCGTTGAATCTCTATTCGCGGCTCTGCGCGGCATGTTGCGGCCTCTCTTGTCGCAGAATTCTTCGGTATCGCTGGTCTTCGACGAACCGGAGGGAATTCCTGAGTTGTTCAGCGATGAAGCGAAAGTATCCCAGATTCTTCGTAATTTTATTTCTAACGCACTGAAGTTTACCGAGCGCGGCGAAGTGCGCGTCTCGGTTCGTATGAGTCACGACAACACTGCAGTCTTTGCCGTGGCTGACACCGGAATTGGAATCAGCGAAGAAAATCAGGAGCGCATTTTCGAGGAATGGACGCAGGTCGAAGGCAAGCTCCAAAAAATGGCGAAGGGAACCGGCCTCGGCCTTCCGCTCTCCCGCAAATTGGCGCAGTTGCTTGGCGGGGACGTCTATGTGAAAAGCGAAGTCGGAATCGGCTCAACGTTTTTTGTTTCCGTCCCCGTGCGCTTCCATGGCGAAATCGACGCTGTTTATGTTCCCGACGTGCATCGCGAACTGGACATTTCGAAGCTTCCAGTGCTGGTAGTCGAAGACAATCGCGAGGCCCTATTCATCTATGAAAAATATTTGAAGGAAACAGAATTTCAAGTTGTTCCTGCGCGCGATCTGAAAGAAGCACGGCGAGCCTTGCACGAATTCAAGCCGGTAGCGATCGTCCTCGACGTTCTTCTGCAAGGGGAGCATTCTTGGGATCTGTTGCAGGATTTGAAAAGCGATCCCGCTACCAAAGATATTCCAGTTCTGGTCGTCACCGTGGTCGAGAATCAGCAAAAGGCGCTCCAACTTGGCGCCTCCGCATTCCACTCCAAGCCGATCGATCGCGGATGGCTATTGCAGCAGCTGCAAAGCACCCTCAAGCCGACCAGCGAACACGTCCTCATCATCGATGACGATGAGGTATCACGATATCTCCTGAAGGGAGCGCTCGCCAACAGCAGGTACAGCCTCCTGGAGGCGAGCGGTGGCAAAGAAGGCATTCGAATGGCAAAGGAAATGATGCCCAGCGTGATTATGCTCGACATTTCTATGCCGGATTTGAGCGGCTTTGAGGTCCTTGATATTCTCAAAAAAGATCCACAAACCAGGCAGATTCCCGTCATCATTCATACTTCTCAGGATTTGCGAGAAGAGGAAAGAGAACAGTTAAAGGCTGCCGCTGACATCGTGCTCAAGGGCACGGGGTCGCGTGAAATGGCTGAAGTCCGGATTGCTGAAGCCCTGTCGCGCGCGGGCCTGCCATTCGGAGTTCACGTTGCAGACGAAGTGCGTGCTTAGAACTGGAATATGGGTTATGCCCGTCGAATGAATCAAAACGCATCAATTCCGATGAACGCTACCATCCTCACCGTCGATGATAACGACGCGCTGCGCTATACCTTAACCCGAACTCTGCGAAGCGGCGGGTATACCGTAACTGAGGCTCGCAATGGTACCGAAGCTTTGCGCCTTGCCGATCAACTTCCGGATCTCATTACCCTCGACCTCAATCTTCCCGACTTCGACGGCTTCGAAGTTTGCCGGCGTTTAAAATCCAATCCGCAGACCGCTCACATTCCGATCCTGCATATCTCGGCCACCTTCGTGGATGCCGAGCACCGCGTCCGCGGCCTCGAAGGCGGTGCAGACGCCTACCTTGCCGAGCCCATCTCCGGCAATGAGTTGCTCGCGACGGTCGGCGCTTTACTTCGCATGAAGCAGGCCGAACGAGAAGCCAGGTTGCAGACGGCCGAGACGGAACGGGCAAGACTCGAGTTGAAAAAAGCGCACGACGAACTCGAGCGCCGCGTCCGCGAGCGAACCGCCGAACTCGCCGCCAAGACCGAAGAAATCCGCGAGTTGACCGGTCGCCTCTTGAAATCGCAGATGATGAGAGAAGACGGTTGGCCCGCGAACTGCACGACAGCACTGGCCAGATGCTGGCGGCTCTGAAAATCAATCTCGATGTCGTCTCTTCAAAAACCGACGGTGTCGACGAGGAGACAAAAAGCTTGGTGGCCGACAGTCTGGTTCTCACCGAAGAGATGAGCCGCCAGCTTCGCACCATGTCTTACCTGCTCCACCCGCCACTTCTTGACGAGACTGGATTGCAATCAGCACTGAGCTGGTACACCGAGGGATTTTCGCTTCGCAGCGGTATCAAAGTCGAGTTAGAAGTCAGTCCGGAAATACACCGTCTTCCTCCTGAGATTGAAATTGCACTTTTTCGCGTTGTGCAAGAGTCATTGACGAATATCCATCGCCATTCGAAGAGCACGACCGCGCTGATACGCTTGCTGTCCTCGCAAGATCAGGTTCATGTGGAGATCACCGACACCGGCAAGCAATCTTCCGATGAGTTACCTGGAAAAGCCTTCAGGCCCGGCGTCGGAATTATGGGCATGCACGAACGAATGAGGCAGATTGGCGGAGACTTCAGCATAGCCACCAATGAAGAAGGAACCACGATTCGCGCTAGCGCCCCACTCAAGAGTTCACTCCGCGATCAAGCCGCAAGCTGATCTTCAAGCGCTGTACTACTAGCCGTCAGATCTAGCGGACCTTTCCGTCGATGTCCAATTCACCGAGGTTCCGTTCCCGAAACCCGTTTCGATCTTTGACCCCTAGCCGATCACGATGTCGATTGTTGTATGCTCTTGCCTCTTCCAGGCGCGCCGCGCACCGGCGCTGCTGCGGTGAGTGCTATCCTTTATGGGGCGGCAGTGCCCAGATTGATTTCACGGCAAAACTTTCAGACTGCAAGACAGAGTCCATCCATAAAGTCGACTTATAAAATGCAAAAGTTAAAGATTGCCGGCGAAATCGACCTCCCTACGGAACCTGATAATTCAAGCAACTCACGTCCCAAGGCTCCAGAAGAATCCGCCGAGGCCTCGCCCGCAACCGAGTCGTCCTCCGAATCCTTCAAGGACATTCTTTCCGAATACGAACACAGTCACGCCAGGAAATCAGAAGGCGGCTCTCAACGCCGTGACGCCACCGTGGTTTCAGTCACCGCCGATTCCGTGATTCTCGATATCGGATTCAAGACAGAAGGCATTTTGCCGTTGACCGCGTTCCCGGCTGACAAACCGCCAGCGCCTGGAGAAGTGCTGCAGGTCACGGTCAAAGGACGCGATCCGGAAGGCTACTACGAACTGACACGCGGCAAAGTGGAGCGGCCTACCGACTGGACCTCTTTGCAGAAAGCGTTCGAGGAGAAGGCCACCATCGTCGGTACGGTCACGGGCGTCGTCAAGGGAGGTCTCAGTGTCGATGTCGGTGTCCGCGCTTTCATGCCGGCATCTCGCAGCGGAACTCGCGACGCCGCGGAACTTGCGAAACTGGTGGAGCAGGAAATTCGTTGTCGCATCATCAAACTCGATGTCGACGACGAAGACTTCGTGGTCGATCGCAGGGCGGTTTCTGAAGAGGAGGAACAGGCCGGAAAGTCGCGTCGCTTCAGCGAGCTAAAAGAAGGCGACACGGTGCAGGGAGTAGTGCGCAACCTGGCTGACTACGGTGCGTTCGTCGAGATCGGCGGCGCCGATGCCTTGCTCCACGTGGGCGAGATTTCCTGGCGCCGGATTGCGAAGCCCTCCGATGTGCTCGAAGTTGGTCAGCAAATTGAGGCCAGGATTATCAAGATCGACTCCGAAAAGCACCGAATCGCCATTAGCATGAAACAGCTTCAACCGCATCCCTGGGAGGCTGTGACCGGCAAATACAAAGCCGGCGAACGAGTGAAAGGAACCATTAGCCGCTTGACCGATTTTGGCGCGTTTGTGGAAGTTGAACCCGGCATCGAGGGTTTGATTCATATCTCGGAGATGTCTTGGGCAAAGCGCGTGCGCACGCCGAAAGACGTCGTGAAGCAGGGCGATATTGTCGAAGCCGTGATCTTAAACGTAAATTTCGCGGAACGGCGCATGTCGCTCGGTCTCAAGCAAACCCTGGGAGACCCTTGGGCCGCTGCTCCGGAAAAGTTCGCGCCGGGTACCGTGATCGAAGGGCCAGTGACCAGCATTACGAAGTTTGGCGGGTTTGTGCAACTGGCGGAGGGTATCGAAGGCATGATCCACGTCAGCGAGATCAGCGCGGAGAAGCGCATTAATCATCCCCAGGAAGTTCTCAGGGTGGGTCAGTTCGTGAAAGCGCAAGTCATCGCGATCGATACCCAGAAGAGAACGATTCGGCTGAGCATGAAACAACTTGTGCCCACGGGACTCGACGAGTATCTCGCCGAACATAAAGCAGGAGATGTTGTGAGCGGGCGATTCGTTGAAATTTCCGGAGACAGAGGGCGCGTCGAGCTTGGCGAGGGAGTGATTGCTTCAAGCCTCCTCAGGCAGCAATCGAAAGAAAAAAATCCTGCGAGCGAAACCGCGCAGGCAGCGAAGGCTGACTTATCTTCTTTAGGTTCGATGCTGCAAGCGCGATGGAAGACCGGCCCGCCCCCCGAAGAGACAAAGCCAGAATCGTTGCGACCCGGACAAGTATCCAGATTTAAGATTACGAAGCTGGATGTTGCGAGTAAGAAGATTGAACTCGAACTGGCCGAGAACTAACCTGCCCAGATATCGGATCTTCGCAATTTAAGATTACTTACCGGAGTTGACCATCATCAGCGCAAAAAGTGCAGGCAGATAAAAGATGGTAGCTCGCAGCAACCGGCGCGCTGGTGCTTTCGACGCCGAAGCCGTAGCGGGCAGTTGCGGGTAATACATTCCCATCGACACGCGGAAGAGCGCAGCACCCATCAACACCGCGCCGATCAAGTACCAACGTCCGGCCATTCCCAAAGCAACCGGCATCAAGCTCACCGGAATCAGGATCGCGGAATAGGCCAAAATACGCCAGATTGTCGATTTTCCATCCGATTCGACCACCGGAAGCATTCGAATATCGCCTTGCGCGTAATCTTCCCGGTACAGCCACGCGATCGATAAAAAGTGGGGAAATTGCCAAACAAACATAATGGCAAACAGAATGACGGTTTCGATTTCGACGCGATTGCGGACTGCGGTCCAGCCTAAAACGACCGGCATCGCTCCTGGAAATGCTCCGACAAAAGTGCAGATAGGAGATATCTTTTTCAGCGGAGTATATGCCGCGAGGTAAACCAGCGCGGTCAGAAATACGAGTAACCCAGTTAGTAAGTTGGCATAGATTGCCAGATAAGCTGAGCCCCCTAAAGTCAGTCCTAACCCGATCGTGACTGCGTGGGCCTTGCTCATGCGGCCGGAAGGCAGCGGGCGTCGGGCAGTTCGCCGCATCTTCGCGTCGACCGAGGTTTCAAGAACTTCGTTCAACGCAGCAGTGCCGCTCGAAACCAAAGCTATTCCAAACAACGCCTCCAACAATCCTAGCGACAGTGAAGGTACGCCCATGCGGCGCGCGCCAAAGAAGTAGCCGCACCACGCCGTCAGAACAATCAAAGTTGTAATGCGCGCCTTAGTAAGCTCGGCATAATCGCGCAGTAACGATGAGAATTTTTGTACCATGACCCCACGCTTACTCGATAATTTACCGCTTATTATTGTGTGTCCTTAGTTGCAAAAAGCGCAACTGGCGCCGGAGCATTTACACAAGCGCCGCACCCGGCCCCAGTTTCGCCGTGATGCTTGAACACACGATGCTCGCATCTGTTTGAGCATTTTGGCAACTACTATCTGCAATCGCCGTCATTGCCCGGCCCCAGGAGAAGGAGAAGAAGAAACGGTGAATGTCTCTGGAGGATCAAAATAGCACTGATGCCATAGTGCGGCGTCCGACAATGTGCCCGCCTTCCAGGCTCTTACCGTTGGCAGCGTAGCAGCAATCATTCCGCCGTCGATGGAATCGAAGATCAAGACAATGCCGGCTAATTCCTGACCCTTGGACGACAGCTCCGCATAACTTTTCTCGAGCAACGACTTCGTGTATTCCAACTTGGCCTGTGGTCCTGAATTCGTGCTGTTCTCCTGGATTTTTTGCACCGAGATGATTTTTACGTTCTTCCCCCGCAGCGGAGCCCAATCACCCGGGAAAGGCGCCGTTTCTTCTCGTGATACCTGAAATAGATCCGCGATCACACCCGCCCCCGTAGCGGCGACCTTCGGAACATCCGAGATTCCTTCCGGCATCTCTAAGCTCGTGCGCCAGATCCAGCCGCGCGATAAGCCCGAGATACGAACGTGCACCCAGTCGGCATTAAAATCGAGCATCTCGAATTCATCTTCAGCGCTCGCCATAAAAAGCGTTTTGCCGCTTAAACTAGGTGTCGCCACAACCGGCGTTCCAGACTTTTTGATGGCCACAAGATTTTTGGGATGCGCTTGATTCTTCAGAACTTCTTCGAGCGCCGCTGCTTGCGCCTGCAGGGTGTTTCCGGAGCTGCTGCCAGGCAGCCGTTGCGCGCCCTTTGTTTCCGCCAGTTGGTCCCTGGAGAGCCCCACAGATTGCGACGGAGAGTGCGACGGAGATTGCTGCGGAGAAGCGAATGGCGCCGACTTACCCGAGCGAGGCCCCGGTGCGGAAATTGCTGACCAATCGCTCCCATGATTCTCGTTTTTCGTTGCTGCCGTCTGACTGGTTGTAGAGCTTGGCGCTGGCTCGCGCGCGGTGCCGCTCGCTGCGGAGCCGCTCGCTGCGGAGCCTGATGCGCCGTCAGCGGAAGTCGCGCTTACAGTGTTGCCTAAAACGTCAGAAATTTGGTCTAGAAGGTCAGCCTCCAGCCGTCCGTTTGAAGTCAGTAACTGGTAGCCCGATCGCCCGGCAGTCTTATCTGCGTACCATGCCGTCACTTTCGTCGTCACCCGAACAGTCGATCCTCCACCGGCAGCCGGAACGATCTGCACGGAGGATTGATAATATCCGCGCTGATATCGAGACAACGGGTGTTGTCCTTCGACCGCAAATCCATCAAGGGCAGGGAGCCTGCCGCTCAAGGACGCCTGCAACTCTTTCAAAGCCTTTTCAACTTTGATTTTTGGCAGCGCAAAAGTGCGTTCGACGGCCGATACCTGCGCCGCGGTGGCCACCGATTGTCTCGCATTCTGTGCGGCAACAATTGGCCCCTGCAGCCACAATCCAAGAGCCAGTCCCGAAGATAAAAAGCTGCGCCGCGAGATCACACCCCAGATGACACCAAAGATCACACGGAAGCGATTCATCGCACTTCTTCCAACTGATCACGGCGAAGCCAGCCATGCTGGCCGTCGTGCGTCTCGACCCCGTACCAGTAGCGGGTTGAAATGACAATCAAGACCTCCGCTCCCGGATCGAGCGAACTGAGCGTGCTGGCCGTGCGGAAGGGTGCCGACTTGAGAGGTGCCCCTGGTTGCCTCACCAGGCGCTGCACTTCACGCCGCAGATCGGCAACATGCTGTTCGAGCGACACGCCCGTTTCGCGCAATACGGAATTTTCGTAAGTGCTCGCCTCCGCCGCTGCGCTCTTTGCTTCCGCGTCAGGGGAAGGTGTGCTGGCAACGTTTGCGTTGCTCTCCATCTCAAATTTTTGCTTGGTGTCGTGCTCCTGCTTCGCTTCCAAAGCCTCTGCCGTCTCTTTTTTCAGGAGCTCCGCTGCCTGAACGCGATCCTGTATGTCCTTGTACTCGCTGCTCTCGACCGAGCCATTCGACTGGTGAACAGTTCGTCGAAATTCCTCGACAAAAACCGCGTCGATGCGCAGCACAGTGTTTTTCTCCCCTTGGGGTTGAACCACGTAGCGGACGGCGAGAGTTCCGGCATCGTTGCTGTTTTTGAAATTCAACGGGTTCAGCGCATGCAGGCGGACCTTGTAGAAAACCTTGCCGCCATCCGTCCACTTTGGGAAGACGGGTGTCGATTGCGCTTGCTCAGCACCCTTCACATATTCGTCTTTGTTGTATTCCTTGGTTCCCCGGATGATCGTGTTTTGCGCGACTTCTTCGACTGCTTGAGCAACTTCGTCCGTCGGAGACGGTATGTTGACGATTAGGCCGGCCCCGTATTGTAAGACGTTCTTCTCTCGGCCCAGCGCGGGCGTTACAGGGATGGCTGTGAGCAAAAACGCTGCAATCATCAGCCCCGCGCGACGCTCGATCGTCCTAACGATTTTGCCAGCGTTCACAACCTAACTCCCCCGCACTTTGAAGCTGAGTCTTATACTTCGCGGCGTTTGATGTCAACCGGATCCCCGCGCCTCCTATGTAAAGATTTGTGCTTTGGGGCAGCCTCTGAAAAATCATAAATTGTAAAATATTTGTAAAAAAATACGGCGTTCCCTCTTGCACTTCGTAACTTGGGGTAGTAATATCCAGCCGCTGGTGGGTGGTTGGACCACTTTACCGAGAATAAAAATGTTCTGCAAGCACCTGACTTCAGGAGTCTTACGCAAACGCAATTTTGAAAGTTTCGCGGCGCGCGTGGGCTTCATTTGTTTTGATCATTATGAAAATCTCTGAGGAGTGCAGCATGCGTGTGTGGGCGCCATCTCACGGATATCCCAAGCCGCGGCAAAACGGTTCGTTTCTTGCCGCCGCCTTTGTTTTACTTTTCTTGATTCTCAGTGCAAGTCCGTCGGCAAACGCGCTCCCAGCGTTCGCCAGGAAATACGGCCTTCGATGTTCGGCTTGTCACGAAAGCTGGCCGATGTTGAATAACTTCGGACAGAAGTTTAAAGACAACGGATATCAGCTGATGAACGAGCACGACAGTCCCATCTGGCAGAATCCAGGATATTGGCCGGTCACGTTCCGTATCGTCCCCCTATGGCATCGCCTGAGCTCCGGCAAGCAGGTCGTGGACACCGCAGCCGGTGGCAGCAGTGTAGGCCAGAACGAGCAGCGCATCACTTCGTCAGGCTTCGATCTTAGCGGTCTTGACTTTCACACTGGCGGTACGCTCGAGAAGAACTTCTCGTTCTACGTTCTTCCTTCGTCTGACGCGACGGCGTCTTTTCACTTCGAGACCGTCATGGCGCGCTTGGACAACGTCTTCAATAGTCCCTGGCTCAACGTCAAGTTAGGAAAGTTCGAACTCGACAACTTACTTTCTGAAAAGCGCATTTTGACTTTGACGGGTAACGGAGGGATTTATCAGCTCTATCACTTCGTTCCGGTAGGGGACGGTAACATCTTCGGTCAGATGGGTGACAATCAACTCGGGCTCGAAATCATGGGTCACTCCTACAACGATCGAACTCGGTACTCGGTATCTCTCCTCAGCACGAGTGATGGACAGGTTGGGTTGCCCTATGGAGCGCAATCCTACTCGACATTCATTACCGGTAGTCAAGCTTTCGACGCCGGCAAACTGGGACTGCAGCGCCTCGGATTTTATGCGATGGCGGGGCAGGCTCCTACATCGTGGCTCACCAGCGGCGGACCAAACGCGGCTATCGCCGGATCGGGCACGCAAAACAAGAATTTCAGCCGAGAAGGTTTCGTCGGTCAGTTCTACTTCGGGCAGCACTTCGACGTGCAACTCGTAACCCAGCATGGTCAGGACAGTGCCTGGTTTGGGCAAGGCTACGGCGACTTGATCGACGGCGTGGCGGTGAACAACAACACGCCGGGAACAACCTTGGCGGCAGGCTCTCGCAGTCCAACTTGGAATGGCATCTTGGTCGAGCCGCATTATGTGTACAGCCCGCAGTTAATCTTCCTGGCGCGTTACGAAACCATTCGCATGTCGCAGCAGTCGACGCCGGGAACTCGTTCCGACTTGGGGAACATCACGACATACACGGTTGGCTATCGTTATAACCCGTTTATGACAAGCCGCGCCGGGTTTGCGTGGCACAATGAATTCAACCTATTCCATCAGACCGGCACTGCTCCGTTAACCGGCTCGAACATCAATTCCAGCGAAGTACTGACTGGATTTGACTTCGACTTCTAAAACATTTTCCGCGGGCGGATATCCGTTCGCGCTAATTTCGGTGCAAGGGTGTTGAGTATGAACAGGTCAAAGCGTTATCTGCTGCTTACCGCGTTTGGAGCTGCATTAGTAGGGGGCTTGGGCGTTCAAGCCGTTGCTCAAGACGTCCCAACGATCGATCCCAAGCCGTCCGTTGTGGTGAGGCCTATCGAAAGCCACATCGGCAATACCGTCGGACACTCCGAGAGCGCAAAGTCTGACTACAAGCGTTATTGCGCCGGTTGCCACGGCACCTATGGCGACGGAAATGGCGAAAACGCAGTTTGGATCGAGCCAAAGCCTCGCGACTTCACGATTGCGACCTTCAAGTGTCGCTCCACTCCAACCGGCACACTGCCGACCGACGAGGATTTGTATAACACTCTCGTTCGCGGCATTACGAATTCCAATATGCCGGCTTGGAACACATTTACCAAACAGCAACGCGCTGACCTGGTTGCCTATATCAAAATTTTCTCGCCGCGTTGGGACAAAGAGAAGCCCGGGCAGCCTATTCAGATTCCAGCCGAGCCCCCTGTCACAATGGACAGCATCGCGCATGGCAAGGCGCTTTTCACGAAACTGGAATGCTGGAAGTGTCACGGTCCGCATGGCGAAGGCGATGGACCGTCGGCGGCGACTCTAACTGACAGCAAAGATCAGCCCATCAGGCCCTATAACTTCGCGCTCGCGAAAGACGATTCGCGTTTCAAGTGCGGAGTTACCAATCGCGACATTTACCGCATCTTCATGACCGGCGTCGACGGCACTCCAATGCCGTCGTTTGCGGACGTAATCCAGCCGAATGACGCATGGGACCTCGTTCATTTCCTGCGCACTCTGCAGGTCCACCGCCACGGAAAAGAGACTGAAGTTCTTTCAACCGCGCACGGAGTCATTCCCCCGTATGTGGATAAGAACCCGCCGCCTGCCAACCCCGCCCCCGCTGAGAACAAGGCGCCCGGGGGAGGGCAGGAGTAAAATTATTAGCGAATACTTGAAGGAGGAAGCACCCTAATGCGCACTAAGAAAACATTGTTTGTCTTTTCAACGTTGCTTATGAGTTCGTCACTCATGTTCGCCGGATCAGTCACCGGCAAGGTGACTTACACGGGCACGCCAGCCAAGCAAAAGCCAATTGATATGTCGAAGGAGCCGAGCTGTGCGAAACAGCACGCCACTCCAATCACCGGTGAAAACGTTGTTACCGGTGCAAACAACTCCCTTGAGAACGTCGTAGTCTACGTGTCTGCAGGCGCAAACGACGATGGTAAGGTTCCCAGCCAGGCTGTAACCTACGATCAAAAGGGATGCCAGTATGTTCCCCACGTGCTGCCCATGCACACCAATCAGGAACTGAAGATCAGCAACAGCGACCAGACCTCCCATAACATCCACCCGCTGGCAAAAGTGAACCAGGAGTGGAATAAGTCGCAGCCACCCGGAACCCCGCCGATTACGCAGAAGTATGAAAAGGAAGAGTTCATCCCCGTAAAGTGCAACATCCATCCCTGGATGCACGGCTACTTCGTGGTGCTGAAAACGAATCACTATGACGTGAGCAAGAGCGGTGGCGAATTCAAACTGCCTGATCTTCCTCCCGGCAAGTACACGTTGACCGCATGGCATGAGGATTACGGCACACAGACCGCCGACGTCACCATTACCGGCGCCGAGTCCAAGGACGTAAACTTCACCTTCAAGGCGAAAGCCTATTAAGCAATCTGGCGGCGGAATGTAAGTCTCTCCGCCGCCTTCTTTTTGTGTAGAACCTGTAGAACCTTTGTTGGAGGCTGTATGGCGAAGTTGTTTGCCGTCACCATCTTCGTAATCGCGATTCTCTCCGCGATACCCATTCTGCGGCACACCTGGGTGGCGCCGGAGGATATCTCGACCCACGGAGCCTTGATCGACAAGCAAATGTCGGAAACGATGGCCGAGGCTGGCATCTCCTTTCTGGCCGCGCAATTCGTATTGGGATTCTTCATCTGGAAATTCTCCAATCGTCCTGCTGACGCGAAGATCACAAAATTTCCCGGAGGCGCGAAGGGGTTAGTGATTGCCGCTTTCCTGGTCGTGGGCATTGAGGTCTTGGCCCTCGGCGTCTTCGGCGCGAAGGCTTGGGCGAATGTTTATTTCACGCCTCCCAGCTCTGATGCCATGCCGATACAAGCGCAGGCAGGGCAATTCGCGTTCTATTTCCGCTATCCCGGCCCGGATAAAAAATTCGGCGGCATTCATCCCGAGATGGTGAATGAAGGAACGCAGAATATTTTCGGCCTTGATCCAGAGCATGACGTGGATGCGAGAGACGACATTGTGGCGGCCGAAATGGCGGTCCCCGTCAACAAAGAAATTCATCTTCTGATGCATGCGAAGGATGTGGGTCACTCATTTTTTGTGCGAGAGTTACGCCTGCAGCAGGACTTCGTGCCGGGGCTTGACGTGACGCTCCATTTCACGGCCACTAAAGTTGGTAAGTATGAAATCGTCTGCACCCAGCTTTGTGGCTTAGGGCACTACAACATGAAAGCCTATCTGAATGTCATGCCCCAGGCGGACTTTGACGCATGGCTCAAACAGCAGGCCGGACAATAATTTTTTCGTCCGCGAAAGCGGCGATTCGAAATATCTCCCGAGGTGGGTTCCATGCACGACACGTCAGTCCACGCGGCAGCACATCACGGTCCTCCGACGACCTTTCTTCGGAAACACGTATTCAGCCAGGATCATAAGGTCATTGGCAAACAGTATTACGCGTTAGCCCTGGTGGCCGCATACGTTGGAATGTTCCTTTCCTGGCTGATGCGTATTCATCTTGCATGGACAAACGCAGCCATCCCCGGACTCCAGTTGTTGTCGCAAAGCGGCGCGCCCGGCGGCGTGATGACGCCCGAACTCTATCTGCAATTGCTGACCATGCATGGAACCATCATGGTCTTCTTCGTGCTTACCACGGCGCCATTTGCGGCCTTCGGTAATTATTTTCTTCCCATTCAGGTTGGCGCGGAAGATATGCCCTTCCCGCGCTTCAACATGATGTCGTTCTGGGTGACCTTTACCGCATTCCTTTTCTTGATGGCGTCTTTCTTTGTTGGAGACGGTCCGAGTCTCGGCGGTTGGACGCAATACGCCCCCCTGAATGCCGTCGGCTCCGTAGGCGGCCCCGGACAAGGTAGCGGCGTAGTCCTTTGGGCGATATCGATCGCGTTGTTTTGCGTCGGTCAGCTCCTGGGGTCGTTGAACTTCATTACCACGACGCTCGATCTGCGAGTGAAAGGCATGAGCTTGATGCGCTTGCCGCTTACCGCGTGGGCATGGTTCATCACCTCCTGCATGGGACTCACCGCATTCGCCGTTCTAATGCCGGCCTGCATTCTTGTCATTCTCGACCACGTTGCCGGCACCAGCTTTTTTGTACCTTCCGGCACCGTGATGAACGATCAGATCCTGCCGCACTCTGGCGGATCAACCCTTCTCTGGCAGCACCTTTTCTGGTTCTTCGGGCACCCCGAGGTTTACATCGCGATCGTGCCCGGCTTGGGAATCGTCTCCCACATCCTGCTTGCAAACATGCGCCGTCAAATGCTCAGCCAGCGAGTCCTCATCTACTCGATGGGAGCTTTGGCAATTCTTAGTTACATCGTGTATGGCCACCACATGTTTGTCAGCGGCATGAACCCTTTTTCGTCGCTGGTTTTTTCATTCCCTACGCTCGTCATCACCATCCCCTCGACAATCGTTGTCCTCATCTGGACTTTCAGCTTGTACGGATCCCGGCTGCGAATTAACTCGGCCTCGCTATTCGCTCTCGGCTTCATCTCCATGTTCGTGAGCGGCGGAGTCAGCGGATTCTTCCTCGCCCAGCCCTCGCTCGATATCATGCTGCACGCCACGTACTTTGTCGTCGGCCACTTCCACCTTGTGATGGGAGTCGCCGCGATGTTCGGCATTTTTGCCGGAACTTACTTTTGGTTTCCGAAGATGGCCGGCAGAATGATGAACGAAACATTGGGCAAGATTCACTTCTGGCTGAGCTTTGTCGGCGCCTACTGTGTGTTCATGCCGTTCCACTACCTCGGAATGGCCGGCAACGTTCGCCGCTATGCCACCTTCGTCGATGACTTCCTGCAGCCCCTGATTCCGGTGCACCGCTTCATCACAATCGCTGCGCTGATCACCGGCTTTGCCCAGTTGATCTTCCTGTTCAACCTCATTTACAGCCACTTCCGAGGGCCGATCGCATCCCAGAATCCATGGGAAGCGACTTCGCTTGAGTGGAGCACGCCGACGCCGGTGCCCTGGAACAATTTCGATAAGCACCCGGTCGTCTACCACGATCCTTATCAGTACGGAGTAAAAAGCTCGGTTGGCGATTACGTCATGCAGGCGTCGCCAGAGCAGGTTGAAACAGAACATGACGAGAAGTAACTGGCCAGCAGTCGTGATGTTAGTAATGAATGATGCGCAGTAATGAATGATGCCAGTAATGAATGATGCGAAGTATATAACGGAGTGCAGCAATTATGGCAGCAATAGTTCCCGAACCGCCCCAGATCGATTCTGACCAAAGGATCGGCCAGATGCCCGATCAAAGACTCGATCAAAGCCCCGGCCAGGGCAACGGGCGCGGGGGATCGAAGAATATACTCCCCGCCGGCGGCGACTTGCGGCTGATGACGGAGTATTCTCCGCCACCTTCATCCACCGCGATCTGGGTATTTTTATTCGCCGTGACCATGATGTTTGCGGCTTTCAGCAGCGCTTTGATCGTTCGCAAAGGCTCTTCCTTGGACTGGCAGGGCTTCCCCTTGCCGCCGATTCTGTACTTCAACACTCTTCTGTTAGTAGTCAGCAGCGGGACTCTCGAAGTCGCACGCCGTCGAGTCGAAAAATATATGACCGGGCTGCGGCTGAGTTCTGAACATCCCGCAAGGTGGCTCTACATCACCTTAGGGCTAGGATTGCTTTTTGTCGTCGGTCAATACATCGCATGGCGGCAGTTGAGCGCGCAGGGCCTTTATCTGGCGACAAACCCGAGCAGTTCGTTTTTTTACCTGCTGACCGCAGTGCATGCGATCCACGTGTTGGGCGGGTTGGGCGCGCTTTTTTACGTCATCAGCAAGCTTAATAAGACGGCGCTGCGTCGTAACACCATCGTTGCGACATCGCGCTACTGGCACTTTATGGGCGTGCTGTGGATTTATTTGATCGTTCTGCTGCGGATCAAACTTTAAACGAACCTATCAGGAGGCACCGTGAGTCAAGCGGATTTAACTATGGAAGGTCACCCAGCCGCAGCTCCAATGTCGGGTCCGATCTTTTCCATTCCCAGCAAAAAGTTTGCGATGTGGTTGTTCATCATCGCCGACACCATGACTTTTTCCGCCTGCCTGTTCGCCTACGGATTCCTGCGCAACGGCGCTCCCAACTGGCCCCGGCCCTTTCATAGCATTACCAATGTCGCGATCATGACATTTATTCTGCTTACCAGCAGTCTGACCATGTTGATCGGCGTACGGGCCTCGCGAGCCGGCGACAAGCCAAAGGCCTTCCTCTGGATCATGGTTACGGCCGTGCTTGGCATCGTATTCGCCTTGCTTCATATTCGTGAGTGGATGGGGCTGATCGGCGAAGGCATGACGATGTTTAAAAATCCCTGGGGCACGGGGCTCTTCGGGTCCGCCTTTTTCAGTATTACTGGCCTTCATCTCACGCACGTAGTCAGTGGAGTTATCGCCTTACTGGCGGTTGGATTGCGTTACAGAACGGGACGTTACAACGCCGACGATATCGAAGTAGTCGGCCTTTACTGGCATTTCGTGGACTTGGTTTGGATGTTTGTCGTGCCGCTAGTCTATTTGTTGAACCTGAACCACTAGACTCTTCCCGTAGAGCAGAATTTTGTAGAAACCATTGACGGAGATCATCTTATGGCGAACCCCATCGAAGTCCGCAAGACCGGCGATCACGGAGCGCATGTAACTCCTGGCATCGGTAAAGATGTGATTGTCTATGTCTGCCTGTTGGTGTTGGCGGGAGTGCAATTCGTGATGGCCTACCAGAACCTGACGGTCTCGCAGATGCTCACTCGCATGATGTTCGTAGCCATAATCGAGGCCAGCCTGGCAGTATTGTTTTTCATGCATCTTTATTCGGAAAAGCGATCGTTTCTGATCTTCGTGGTCGTCTTTACGGTGTCGGTGCTGTTGGGACTGCAATACGGCTGGACAGACAGCAATCGCATGATCAATGGTGCCCCGTATTCTGAAGTGAAGTAATGAGCGCGGCTCAACATCGCGCACCAGACTAAACAAAGGCGATGCGGAACCAAAGAATCTGCGTGGGTAAGGAGGCACACAAAATGTCGGGAAGTAGAATTCTGCAACGGCCTCTTCTGCTTATTATGGCGGCAATCTGCGGCTTGCTGTTCCTCGGCTGCCCTCCTCACGCATTTTCGCAAAGCTGTGCGCTTTGTTACACCCAGGCAGCATCGGCAGGCAAGCGCATGATTGAGGCTCTCCAGAGCGGCATCCTCATCCTGATCGTGCCTCCAACGTTCCTATCCATCTGCATGGTCTTTATTCTGCGCCACAAGCGGAACCAGTTCCGGCAGGATGAGGCCGACCCCTCGGGGAAATGGTAACGCTTCGATAAATTCCGTACGCTCCCCAATTCATTTAATGACAATTGCTCGGGGCTGCGGCTCCGGCAAATCTTGCCTTGATCCAACTTATTTGGTCGGCCGCGGAGGCAATGATGGCTCCGCTCGAGTCAAGGCTCGCATACTTCAACCATAAAACGCGATCTCCGAGCCTACACAACTCGGCAACGCTTTTGGCCGTATTGGCTGGAGTTGCCGCGCGGTCCAGTTCTCCAGTAATCACAAGTAAAGGAACCTTAGCTTTCGTCGTGAAGGAATTTCCCGGTCCCGCCACCGCGATGCTTCCCTCTAATAATGAATCGGGCAGGTCGATCTCAGCGGCCGCAACCGTAGCCGCCGCTCCCTGCAATGCTCCCACCGCGATCCACTTCCGGCCAATTTCTTTGACTGCTGTTCGGGCTGCCGTTACCGAGTAGATCAGGTCGCGCGCATTGGCGTGCGCATCAACGGCAGGTTCCCCGTCGCTGGCTCCAAGGCCGGCATAGTCGGTGGCCACGACGGCATAGCCGAGATTGGCATACATCGCCAACAACGGCCCGACGCCGAGATTCTTCATTAATGAAGGCGCGGATTGGCGCGAAGAACCTTTAAACTCGTGCGCCCATGCGATCACCGGCCAGCCCCCCGCCGGCGGCTTTCCGTCTGGAATAAGTATGACCCCAGAAACGGCGATGTCTTCGTCCCGCAGGGTGCGAGAGTGATACAGGATTCGAAACGCAGATATCTCGTATGGGAGGCTATATTGATTGGTCGGCTCCGAACGTATTAACTCACCCGGCTTGCCCAAAGGAAGGGGGCGAGGAACATCGTAAAATGGCGTCAGAGCGATTCCGCTTGACGGGTGCATCGTTTTCACTGACTTATCGCTCTGACCGGCAGAGAGACAATTTAGCCCGAGAATCGCCGCGAGAGGGGCGGCTTGATGGATGAAACGGATTGCTCCCTTTACCCGACGATGCAGAATTAACACAGCGGCAAGGCCAAGCATATAGTCAACGAAGCGAATCGCCGCGCTTCCGTGAGGAGTCTTCCTGCATCTCGGTATGCGCGGCGGTGGACCAAGTCCTCTAGCGTTCGGCAACGCACGGCTCACTGATAGGCGCGCCGATTGGTAATGCTTGTTTTGCCGGGAGGAGTGCAAGCAGCGCGACTCCAATCACGCCAAAGATCACAATGTCCTGGGGGCTATCCTTTCTGTGCATCCCGTGAGCCACGGCCTGCGCCGACATGATTGTCATCGTGAACCCATGGGCAAGGCTTGACCATGCCGCATAGGCGATCATCAAGCGATGCTTGGCCGGCTGATTAACGGCCACCAACAGACAGACCCCAAGCGCCGTGTTAAGGCTCAGGAACATCGGCATGACGTCACTATGCCCGCTAAGCCACCTAGAGTGCCACAGATCGTCGAACAGGAGATAGCCCCAAAAGCAATAAAACAAGCCCACCAACACCAACACTACCTGTAAGGCGCGCCCACGTTTCATACCGTCCTCCGTTTTGGGCGATGCAAGGTTATTACAACCTTCTTTACGTCAGATTGTGCGATTGTCAGCAGCGATGCGTCCGATACTGGAACCCTGCAAGCCTCCGCAGTGTGAGCAGAATGCTTCTCCCCCTCGAACAGGCTTGCCACAGGAAGTGCAAAGCCCGAGAAGAGGCCCTCGAAACACAAAGTAAAGGATGAATCCAATGAAATTGGGTATGAGGAACGCGGCAATCACCCAGGTCCAAGCAGGCATTTGACGCCTTTTTGCGTCCCCATAGATATATCCAAGTGCAAGGAAAAAAGCCGCGGTGAAAACGCCAAAGGTTAAGCCAAGCCAAAGCGCATCTGGCATGGTACTAAGCAATCCTTTTGAAGCAAGTCGGGAACGGCCCTGGCTGGAAGCAAAATAGACTACCCAAATCGGGATCGCCAGTCCTGCGATGGCCATTGCAGACCTGGGTAGAATCTTCCGTGATGCGGTTCCCAATAAGACAGCAGCAACTACAAGCCCGACCAAGAACGCTACCAAAAGCACCGCCGTTTGCTCTGTCATGCAATACCTCTATTCTCACCAGGGGCCGCGAGCAGACATAAGGCCGAGCAAAGAGATGGCAGCAGCCAAAAGATGAGCACGCCTGGCTGGACTTGGGAAATGTCGAAATGCATTGGGACCGCCAGCAGCTTGGCCACCTGGTAGACAAGTGCCGATCCCAGAAATGACATCAAGAGCGCTACAGCAAATGCAGCCAAGATCCTGAATTGCACTTTGCGCGGTCGCAGTGCCCCGGTGTGATGCGCAAGAATCTCACGGACCTGGGCATTTGAATCTGGACCACTCACAAAAGTGAATTCCCGCAACCCCCGAATCGTACGCGCAGTTAGCTCTACGTAGCGCTTGCAGCCATCACAGTCGCGAATGTGGTCACGGATGAGCTGTCTTTCGCCCTCTGAAATCTCTTCTGCGAAAGACCAGTCAATAAGCTCGCGAAATCTCTTGTCACCCTCCATGCGAATCACCCTCCTCAAACGCGGATCTCAGTATTGCAAGACCGCGATAGATTCTGGACGACACGGTTGTAACAGGGGCACGCACGACCTGAGCGATCTCCAGAAGAGACATGTCTTCTTGAAATCTCAGCAGCAAAGCCTCGCGATACAAGGGTGCCAGAATCTGCAGCCGGCCGGCCAGACACATTGCGTCTTGGCTTCGAGCCGCGGCTTCGAATGGGGAAGGACCGGAGGAGGGTAACAGCAGCACTGCATCGTGATCATCTGGCAAGGAAGCTGTCTGTACCGCTTTTCGTTTTTTCCGGAGGTAATCTATTGCCAAATTGCGGGCGATCGCGAATAGCCATGGATCAAACTGTTGCCGCCCGTTGTACTGGCTCCCCCGTTGCAGCACGCGAATCCAGGTCTCCTGTGCAAGGTCCTCCGCATACTCTCGCGTCCCGGTGAGGTATAGCAGGTAGCGCACCAGTCGATGCTGACAGCGCTCCACCAGGTCTGCAAGAAGCTGCATATCCCTCTCACGTAAGCCTCGCGCAATCTTTGCCGTTTCGCTTTCGGCTGTCGTATTCAATGTCATGGGAAGAGCCGACATATATCCTGTATACGATTAAACCGCAGTGAATTACTCAACTTTTGACTGAAAAATCTCGCTAAGACTGAGGGATATCGGATCAATGGGCCGCAAGGGCCTGACGTGTACACCTCCGTCAGCCGAACGCTGGAACGGGATAGCTATACGCAAACGGGAATTTTTGTTCGAAGTAACCAGACACGGAAGTGCCGCGAATGTTTTACCGGCATTTTGGGAGTGGTAAAATCCTGCCATGGCAAAGACTCTAATTGATTCAGTTGTCAAACAACTCCAGCATGAACGTGCGCGACTTGAAAATGAACTTCATCGCGTCAGTGCCGCTCTCACGACCTTCGGGCACGTGTATATACACGGTAAGAAGCAAAGCTCTTCTCGTTCAGCAACAGTTGGAAAGAAAAGAACAATCTCAGCAGCAGGGCGCAAACGAATTGCCGAGGCGCAAAAAGCCCGTTGGGCAAAAGTGAGAGCTGCTAAAAAACGCAAGTAACTTAGTAGCAGAAGAGTGTGTAGAGCGTCCATCTACCCTTAGCTTTACGGTTTGACCCTGCCTGTCGTTGTGAGGTGTGTCGTTGTGAGGCCTATCGTTGTGAGCTCTATCGTTGTGAGGTCGATCGTTGCGAACCTGCGCGCTCAGCCGCTCGCAATTACTTCTTCGACAAACCTCGCGAACTCACCAACATCTTCTTCCGTTGTGTCGAACGAGCACATCCACCGGACAATTGATTCCTCTTCGCTCCAGACATAAAAGAAGTATCGTTCCTGAATCTTTGGAATGGCAGGAGTCGGGATTTTTGCGAATACGCCATTTGCCTCCACCGGATAGACGATGCTTACTCCTGCAATCCGCTCAACGCTCGTCCTGAGTAGTTGGGCCATTTTGTTCGCGTGCGCGGCATTTCTGCGCCAAAGTTCATTCGACAATAGCGCATCCATCTGCACCGAGAGAAAGCGCATCTTTGACGCGAGCTGCATTCCTTGTTTACGAACGAAAAGAAAACCCTCAGCAAGCTCGGGATGAAAAAATACCACCGCCTCAACCCCCATCAGGCCATTTTTCGTCCCGCCAAAAGAGAGCACATCGACGCCGAGATCCCGTGTAGCCTGGCGAAGTGACATACCTTGAGCGGCGACAGCGTTTGAAATCCTCGCGCCGTCCATGTGGAGAAACATTTTGCGCTCATGGGCGAAACTGGCAAGCGCCTCAACCTCGGCAGCCTTATAAATAGTTCCCATCTCAGTCGACTGAGTGATTGATACCACACGCGGCTGCACATGATGTTGATCGCCGATTCCATGGTAGGCATGCGCGACAGTCTCTATCTGTAACTTTCCATCAGGAGCTGGCAGCGGAATCAGTTTGCATCCCGTAAATCGCTCGGGAGCGCCGCATTCGTCTGTATAAATATGAGACTCCTCGGGGCAGAGGATCGCGTGGTGCGGTCGAGTCAGGGCATGCAGGCTCAAGCTGTTCGCGGCGGTACCGTTGAAAACAAAAAATACCTGGATATCATCGCCAAATTCTGCCCGAAATTTTGCCACGGCAGCTTCGGTGTAAGGGTCATCTCCGTAGCCCACAACATGACGCTCATTGGCCCGCTGGACGGCCTCCATCACCTCGGGATGCACAACCGCATTGTTGTCGCTGGCAAAGCTTCTCGACGGTTTCGCTGCTAAACGATGCATGACAGAACAATGTAGCAGAAGTAGAATGGAAAAATTCTTTGGACCTTCTGAGCCCCGCGCTCAATCTATAGCTATGCTCTAGTATTGCTGCGAAAGAATTGCGGCGAACGCAGCGCTCGGTTCGAAAGTTTGTTGCCGTCGCGGCCAAGTCTCACTTCGAGTTAAAAAGAAAAAGTATGTTTCGAAACCGTCAAAAAGCGTCATCGATAATCCTTCCCGGGGTCCTTGCCGGCATTTTGCTGGCACTGTTTTTAACCAGCGGGTGCGGAAACAGCAAGGAAGCAAAAGCAGGTCCGCCTCCGCAAGCCATGCCCGTTAAGGTTCAAACCACTAAGTCGGAGAGGATCGATGACTCGACTGATTACGTGGCCACCCTCAAGTCGCGCGATTCGGCCGTAGTGATGCCGCAGGTCGAAGGCATTATCACGCAGATCTTCGTCCACTCTGGCGAGCGGGTCGGGGCTGGCGCGCCCCTAATGCAGATTGACCCCCAGAAGCAGGCGGCGACCTTGAAGAGCCAGGAGAGCGCCACCATCGCGCAGCAGGCGCAATTCAATTTGGCGAAACAGAACTACCAACGGACCAAGGGTCTGGCGGAGGCCGGGGTTGTGAGCAAGCAGGAACTCGACCGAGCCAAAGCTACTCTCGATGCCGATGAGGCGCAAATGAACTCACTGAGCGCGCAGGCGAGCGAGCAGACTGTACAGTTGCATTACTACAAAGTTGTGTCGCCGCGCGCCGGTATTGTCGGTGATATTCCAGTTCGTGTCGGGGACCGCGTGGTTACGACCACCGCTCTAACAACGGTCGATCGTCCCGGTAGCCTTGAAGCCTATATTTATATACCGATCGAGAAGGCCTCCCAGCTCAAGGTGAATGTCCCCGTACGGATCGTTGACGGTGCCGGAAATTTGCTTGCCTCGAGCAAAGTAACTTTCATTTCGCCCCAGGTCGATAACACGACCCAATCGATCTTGGCCAAGGCAACCATCGCGAATACAAACGACACTTTGCGGACATCGCAGTTTATCCGGGCACGCGTGATTTGGGGAAGCGGCGACAAGCCCGTCGTTCCGATTCTGGCCGTCTCGCGGATTGGCGGAACTTATTTCGCTTTCGTCGCAGAGTCCGATCAAAAGGGCGGATACGTGGCTCGCCAAAAAGCATTGCAGATTGGCCAGATCGTCGGCAACGATTATGTGGTCAATGACGGTGTGAAGCCGGGCGACAAAGTTGTCGTCTCGGGAACGCAATTCTTAATCGATGGCGTGCCCGTGGTTCCGCAAGAAAGCACCAGCTAACAGCAAACTTCTCGCAATCCCAGCTATTTGCCAAGCTCGGGGGATAGCAGTCTTTTAAACTATGGTCGATTTTTTTATTCATCGTCCGGTCTTCTCTACCGTCTGCGCACTTCTCATCATTCTGGCGGGCGCGGTGTGTATTCCGACCCTGCCGATTGCACAGTTCCCGACTCTTGCGCCTCCGCAAGTCGGAGTGACTGCCGTCTACAACGGAGCCAGTTCGCAGACAGTTGAGTCGGCCGTGACGACGCCTCTCGA
>JANYKL010000127.1 GCA_025361625.1 Acidobacteriaceae bacterium | reverse complement strand
TCGAGCCGGGCGGCACGTTCACGATCACTTCGCGCACCGTGGAAGGAACAGCGGAACTAGTGTCGTGCGATTTGCCGGAACTTCCGCGGGAGGTTGCGCTGGGGCAACGAGTGCTGTTGTCAGACGGGCGCATCGAACTTAAGATTCTTGCCATTCACGGCGATGATGTCGAATGTGAAATCGTGAACGGCGGCGAGTTGAGGGAACACCAGGGAATCAATTTGCCGGACACTTCACTCGCGGTTCCTTCGATTACGGAAAAAGATCGGCGCGATCTTGAATTCGGGTTGAAACACGGAGTCGACGTGGTTGCGCTCTCTTTTGTGCGCTCGGCGGACGATATCATTGCCGCCAAGAATCTGATGCGGAGTTTCGGCAAGTCGGTTCCGATTATTGCCAAGCTGGAAAAGCCGCAGGCCATCGATCATCTTGAAGAGATTTTAGAGGTCGCAAACGGAGTCATGGTAGCGCGTGGTGACCTGGGCGTGGAGATGCGGCCGGAGCAGATTCCAATTATTCAGAAGCAGGTAATTCAGCGAGCCGCTGTTTGGCGCAAGCCGGTTATAACGGCGACGCAGATGCTTGAATCGATGACGGACAACCCGCGGCCCACGCGCGCGGAGGCCAGCGACGTGGCAAACGCGATTTTCGACGGAACGGATGCGGTGATGCTTTCGGGTGAGACCGCTCGCGGAAAATATCCGCTCCAGACGGTTTCCATGATGGCGCGCATTATCGAAGTGGCGGAAAAAGCGATGACGCAGATGCCACCGGCGATGAAGCGCCGGCACGATGACCATCGCTATTCCGTGGCTGAAACGATTTGCGAATCGATTGCGCATGCGGCGGAGGATTTGCCGATGTGCGCGATCGCCGTATTTACTGAGAGCGGCAACACGGCTCGCATGTTGTCGAAGCATCGGCCGAAGGTTTGTATCTATGCGTTCAGCCGCAAGGAAGAGGTTTGCAATCGCATGAACGCGCTTTGGGGCGTGCATCCGGTGCATGCGGATCAGTGGGAGTCGGCGGAATCGATGCTGATGACGGCTGAGAACGAGCTGATCGCAAAGGGCCTGCTACGAGAGGGGGATGTGCTGGGGCTGGTTGCTGGCACAAAGCTCACTTCTGGCGCCACAAACTTTATGCGGCTGCATACGGTCGGAGAAATCGCTGGCGGCCGTGCTTCTTCTCAAAAGAAAAAGTAGTCTGAGACGAACGTCCTGCGCCTTCATTGACGTTGGCGATTGCCTTGGTGGAGGCGGTCACTTTTGTATTCTGCAAGCGAGTTGAATGAATGCGACCGGCTCATTTACTTCTCGACGTTTCGGTTGATCCGGCAGTTCGCGGATTGCTTCACACTCCAGAGAACCCGAGCGGCGATGCCCTCATCCTGGCGCACGGTGCCGGTGCGGATTGCAATTCTCCGCTGTTGATTGCTCTTAGCGAAAAGTTTGCAGACAACGGGTATTTAGTCCTTCGCCTTGACCTTCCCTTCAGGCAGAAAAGGCCAAAAGGCCCGCCGTTCGGGGACGCGGAGAAAGATCGCGCAGGACTGCGAAATGCGGTCTTCGTTATGCGCCAGCGTGTTTCGGGACGAATTTTTCTGGGCGGTCATTCTTATGGAGGACGCCAGTCCTCAATGTTGTGCGCCGCAGAGCCCGAGTTGGCGGCGGGGCTTCTGCTGCTTTCCTATCCCCTGCATCCTCCTCGAAAGCCTGAGCAGATGCGAACGCAGCATTTTCCACAGTTGCAGACTCCTGGTTTGTTTGTTCATGGCACTCGCGATCCGTTTGGAGCTTTCAAGGAGATGGAAGAGGCTCTAAGACTTATTCCCGCCAAAACTCACTTGCTTAAGATTGACGGTGCGGGACACGATCTGGGGTTTAAGGCGAAGGCTTCGGCTCAAGAATTACCGGGACGCGTTTCTGATGCCTTTCAAGCGTTCTTTTCCTGAGCCGAGTTTTTTGACCCGCGTTTGCTGCGAGGGTTCGTTTATTAGCTGATCAGTTTACCCAACCGGATTTAGAACCTCCGTTTGGCTTGTCGTTCGCCTTGTCGTCGGGCGGGACATAGTTTCCGTGCTCGTCGAAGGTGACTGTGCGGTCGTGGTCACGCATGTAGACTTCGAACTTTCTGGCAGCGCGGCGGCGCTTCCATCGATAGTAGGAATTGCGCGCTCCGTAAAAGCGTTCTGAGATGCGGAGAGAAGTGCCGCGAGCCAGGAACAACGTATACCAGAGGTATCCCGCACCAAGGCCGAGCAGCATCACGAAATAGTACAGCGCGAAGTGATTGAGCAGAAGGTAGGCCGTTTCAATCGCGGCGGCAAAGAGCACAATCCACTTCACCGGAATTTGAATCGGAAGCGGAAACACCATGATCGGCGCTTGACGATTGAATAAATAGAAGACCATCAGAATCGCGTTTGCGGCTGCCGCCGAGCCAAGTGCCGGGCCTTGGGCGATGACTCCGGAGAGAGAAAGAATGAACCCTGCGACGCCTGAGAGAACGATGCTGCTGAAAAAGAGGCCGTAAAAAGAGCCTCGCACGATTTGCTGTTCTACGGCCGAGCCGAGAAAGTAAATTCCCACCAGCGAAAGGACGAAGTCCATGGGATCTACATACATGAAGGCATAAGAAACGAACTGCCACAACCAGCCTGCCCGGATGTGCGCTGGATCGAGTGTGCCTAATCTTAGGATCGCCTGACCAGTGGCCGGGGCGAACGACACGGTGAGTAGTACTACGACATAGATCGCGGTGCTCGCGAGGATGATTTCTCGCACGGCCCCACGAAACGGCGGGAAACCCATTTCGATGGAAGAATTTCTAGCCATATTTGCAGTTTCTAAACTCAATAGCCCGGGTAGAAGTTGGACGGGCGGCCGTATTTATCGCTCTGGCTCAGGAACGACTGGCAGGCTGCGGTGTCCGGCTCCGTCTACAGCGCGCACTGCGAATATCACATTATCCTTCGAAATCTTTAGAGTTGCACGCGTTTCGGAGACCGGCTGGGCATACTCCCAGTCGGCCGCGCTGGTGCTTCTCCACAAAACTTCATAGCTCTCAGCGCCGGGCGAGGCGTCCCAGTGGATAGTAGTGTCGTTATCGAGGTCTTTCGTGACGAGCATCACCGTGGCCGGCGGAGCCGGGGCCGAAGCCAATGACGCAAGCGTCGCGGCGTTCAAGCGGGCGACGTGGGAGACGTATTCGAAGTCGACGAATTTGAGCATGTCTCCATACTCGAGACCGTTTTCGATGCGCGGTGTCTGGTGCTGATGGTTGAAGTCTTCGCGAAATTCGGTAAAACGTACGGCGGCGAATCCTTGCTGGTTGAAGGAATAGTGATCTCCACCGCGGAGGAAACGATCTAGACGGAAAATGAGCAGCGGCTTTACTCCGGTGTCGTAGGAGCGGCCGATATCGCTGATGTAGCGGGCGAGTTCGCGCGAAGAGGAATCGTTCTCGCCTCCTAGGCCCCGAATGCGCTTGATGTCGGCGTCATCCGCAGCGGTAGGCAATCCTTCAGAGAAGACTCGAACCACGCTTCCATCCTGGCCCTCGCCGAGATTGCCTCCTACGATGTCGTTGTTCAGGACCGCTTCCAGCTTCCAGCCCTTTTCTTTCGTGTTTTCGTTTTCTCTCTCTTTTTCTCTGGCCATCTTTGCGAAGTGATCGCTGCCGTTCAGCCCTTGCTCTTCTCCGGCTACCGTTAGAAAGATGATTGTGGCAGGAAATTTAATAGTCTTAACTGCTCTGCTTAGTACCCTGGCGCACTCGAGACTGACTGCGGTGCCGCTGGCATCGTCGTTCGCCCCGGGAGCGGGATTGGTACCGTTGAAGGTATCGCTATTGCGGGAGTCGTAGTGGCCCGTTACGAGCATGACGCGGTTCGACTGGGCGGGATCTCCGCCTTTTAAAACCGCGTACACGTTGGTTATTTCGGTCGGTTCTTTAATACGCTCGGCTGGCGGTTGGGTGAAGGCGTCAGTCTTTACTTCCAGGCATCCGCCACATTCTTTTGAGTAGCGTTCGAATTCCGACTTGATCCACTCGCGTGCCGCACCTATGCCTCTGCCTTGCTTGATAGAAGCAGCATCCTGCGCCGAGATCGTGGAGCGGTTATTGAAGCTCACCAGCTTTTCGATGGTCTGCTTGATGCGGTCGGCGGAAACTTCGCGAATGGCCGCGTCAATTCGAGGGTCAGGGTGGCGGTCGGAAGCGAGGCGCGGAGCGGAGTCAATCTCCTTCGATTGTGCGAAACAATGCGCTGTTAACAAAATCAGGGCTGAGGTGGTAAAGGCGACCGTCAGGAGTCTGTTCGCTAAGTACATGCATTTAATAGGCCGCGAAATAATTGCGATTTTCCAGAAACGCACTTGACCTTTTCCTCGTCTGAACCCTAAATATAACAGGGGGGAAATCATGGTGTACTGTCCTGAATGCGAGACGGACCTCGATATCGACGAGGAAGAGGTCGATGAAGGCGCGGTCGTCTCGTGCCCAGAGTGCGGGACCGACTTCGAGGTGGTTACGGTAAATCCGGTGGAATTGAAGATTGTCGGCGAGGACGAAGTCGAAGATGACGATGACGACGAGCCAACTGCGGCCGCAGAGGCGTCGGAGGACGAAGATTAAAGCAAGGAAGATTAAAGCAACAGTGATCGGCGCAAGGTTTCGCATTCGTTGGGCGGCCTTCGCGGCGACAGCGCTGCTCTGTTGCTTGTTGTTTACGGCGAATTGGGCGGTCGCGGAGCAGAAGAATGCTGCGGAAGCGAAATCTTACGCCCTGATCTTTGGAACGGTTTGGGATCCAGATCAACGCCCTGTTTACGGGGTCAAGGTTCGCATCCGGCGCGCTGACGAAAAAAAGCCCCGATGGGAACTGATCTCGAATCACACCGGAGAATTTGCCCAGCGGGTTCCGGCCGGGAACGCTGACTATATTGTCTCGGCGGATGTGAAAGGCGTGAAGCTCGCTTCGGGGAGGCATTTCAAGCCAAGCCCGGAGGTGACGGTGCATATTGAAAATGAAGAGAGGGCCGACACCGGCATTCATTTAAACTGGTGACACTCTTCGTTGGAGGTACCTGGCCCATGAATGCGCTCCTAAAAAAAGCAACCGTAGTGCTGGCTCTCGTTGCCTTTCTGTCTATAATCGGCCCGGCCTCTTCTTCCGCGCAGCTATTTGGACGCGATTCCAAAAAAGATAAGACTCGCCTGCTCACCGGCAAGGTGCTCGACGGTGGAGATAATCCCCTTCCTAACGCAGTCGTTTACCTTACCAACACGCATACCCGCGCCGTTAAAACTTACATCGTTGGACCCGATGGGACTTTTCGTTTTCCTGCGCTTCAGCCGAGTCTCGACTACGAGGTCTATGCGCAGTTCAGCAATCGAAAGAGCGGCACGAAGTCGGTCAGCCAGTTTGACGATCGTACGGAGGTCTACATCAGCTTAAAGGTCGGGAGAGCTGAGGCCCAGTAGGACGCCACGTTTTCCCTCTAATAATTTAGGGCGGCTACGATTCTCAAAATTAAAGGCCACCGTTGCCGATGGCCTTTTGTAGCTTTGAGTATCGCTCGGTTGCTGCCTAGTTGCTGTCGCCGCCTGCTCGCTTCCACGAGATCAAGTCGCCAATCGTTGTGCTCTTCGATGAAGAGGACGAAGGATGCTTGTAGGATTCGACTTCCTGACGGGAGGCTTCCTCGCCCACCGCTTTGATGCTCAGGCCGACTTTTTTCTCCTCCTGATTCATCTTGATGATCTTGAAATCGAACTCTGCTCCAGGTTCGAGGTGCATCGGTTGTCCGTTGGGATCGACCGCTTCTGAGTTGTGACAGAGGCCTTCGATGCCTTCGGCGATTCCGATGAATGCTCCGAAATTCGCCACGCGCAAAATCTTGCCGTGGACGATGTCGCCCACCCGGTGCTGGACGAAGAATGAATCCCAAACATCGGGCTGCATTTGCTTCACTCCCAGCGAAAGACGGCGCTTGTCAGGCTCGATGGCCAGGATCACAGCCTTGACCTTGTCGCCTTTTTTCAGGATCTCGGACGGATGCTTCACTCGAGTTGTCCAGCTCAGGTTGCTCACGTGAACTAATCCATCGATACCGTCTTCGATCTCAATAAAGGCGCCGAACTCGGTCAGGTTGCGGACCCGTCCCTCGACAGTCGCTCCCACGGGATACTTGTCATGGAGCGAATCCCACGGATTGGAAGCCAGCTGACGCATGCCGAGCGAGATGCGGCGCTCGGTCGGATTCACGCTCAGAACAACGCAATCGACTTCGTCGTTGACGTTGACCAGCTTTGACGGATGCTTCATCCGCTTCGACCAGGTCATTTCGCTGACGTGGACGAGACCTTCAATCCCCTGTTCGAGTTCAACGAACGCTCCGTAATCGGTGACGCTGATCACGCGTCCGTGGACGTGCGCGCCCACTGGATAACGATGCTCCGCATCGAGCCACGGGTCGGGAGTGAGCTGCTTGAAGCCGAGCGAGACGCGCTGTTTGTCTTTTTCATACTTCAAGACCTTCACCTGAATCTGGTCGCCGACGTTAACGAGGTCGCGCGGATGAGTGAGGCGTCCCCATGACATGTCGGTGATGTGGAGCAGGCCATCGAGGCCCCCCATATCGACGAACGCGCCGTATTCAGTGAGGTTCTTGACAATTCCGGTCAGCACGCTGCCCTCTTCGAGGTGCTCGAGCGTCTTACCGCGCTTTTCCGTCTGCTCCTCTTCCAAAAGCTGCTTGCGCGAGACGACGATGTTGCCGCGCTTTTTGTTCAACTTGATGATGGCAACTTCCATCATCTGCCCCTTCATGCCATCCAGGTTGCGGATAGGGCGCAAGTCGACTTGCGAACCGGGCAGGAAGGCGCGGGCGCCATTGATATCGATGGTGAGGCCGCCCTTGATGCGCTCAACGACGATGCCTTTAATCGGCTTTTTCTCGTTGTAAGCCTTCTCGATTTCGTCCCATGAGCGCAGGCGCTGGGCTTTGAGGTGCGAGAGGTTGATGTATCCCTCTTCGGCCGGACCCTTGTCGCGCATGACGTCGATTTCGTCACCGGGCTGAAATTTCGGCTTATTCTCGTGGTCGAAAATTTCGGCTAGCGGAAACATGCCTTCTGATTTCGCTCCGATGTCGACGACGACGTGGGTGGCCGTCAACTTCACGACTCTGCCCTTGATGACGTGGTCTTCGCCTACGGCTTCTTCGGATTCGGTCTCAAAGCTATGCAGGGCGGCGGCGAAGTCGTCGCTGCTGTGGCCGCTGTCGTTCGGATTGTCGGAATAGTCGCTCGATGAGTCGTTGTTGCTTGAGTGAACTTCGTTGGCGGCGTCAATTCGACGAATTTCTTTCGAATTCGGATGCTGCTGGCTCGGCTGTTCAGAGATAGGGGCGGAGGTCTGTTCTACGTGTGAATGTTGCGCGTGCTCGGGAGCGTCTACTACGGCCGAGCCGCCGGAATGGGAATTATTCGAAGGTGTCATGGTTTCGATACTGGATTCAAGATTGCGGGCGGTGCTATCGTCCAACAAGTTCATAGCCTCTGTGTCGACGTTCGTGAGGAACGCAGCGGGACGTGGTGTAGCGGACTGCTGGCGTGGTCTTAAGGTTGCGTTGAGGTCGACCTGGCGGACGACCCTAGGACAATTCCAGCTATTCGAAACCGCGTCTCTTATCTCTTAAAAGGGACTCTTCGACTATAACAACCGCTTCAGAAACGTGTCAAACGCGAAACGGAGCGATTTTACGGACGGCGGGAAAGAATTTGGGGCGCGTTGTTATTCAGTGAGTTTGGGCTTCGGTGACCATTACCGGCAGAACGAGCAGAACGAATGGAGCGGCTGGAAATCTTACGCGCCGCGCTTGTATTGCCACTCTCTAGAGTCGGCGAAAGAGAAAGCCAAGGGCTCGCTCATTCACCTCGCGATTGTGCCTTCCCTCTATTTTGTTCCTTCGACCACCACGTCGTCGTAGAACTTGTCGGAGGGCTCGTGGTGCACTCGGACGTCACGAAACCCCGCACGGGTCATTAAAGCAGCAACATCCGTCGGATGGTATAGCTGAAAATTATGCTGGGTGACTGCGAATTTCTGCATCTTGTTCTTCGGGCGCAACGACACTGCAATGCGTCCGCCATCTTTCAGAACGCGCGAAATTTCACTGAACCCCCGCATCACGTCGGGCCAAAAATAAATGGTGTTGATTGTGAAGGCACGGTCGAAGGACGCTGCCGGAAACTCCAATTGGGAGACGTCGCCTATTTGCACACGAACGCGTCCCTGCGAGATCTCGCGACGGAAACGGCGCCGCGACTGCCGCACCATGTCAGCGGAGAAGTCGACGCCGCAGATGACTCCAGTAGTCATTCGCTTGCTTGCCTGTGCGATCGCCAGTCCGCCGCCAAAGCCGATCTCCAATACCATGTGATCCGGTTCGATCCCCAACACCGTAAGCGTCTTCTCGACCAGGGTTCGGTTTGCCCGGTTGAGAAGAGGGCTCATGACGAGCAATCCAAACCACCCCGAAGGCTTCCTAAGCTGCGCGGCAATAAATCGCTTCATAGTCACACCGGTTATTAGCGGTTCGGCGCTCGTGCCGACCTGGCTTCATGCGCAAGGCAAGGGGCGCTCTGTATTCAGGGGTTTAAAGGATGGAGTGCCTGCAAGTGGTTGCGCTTTAAAAATTGGTCGGCCCTAGAGGACGATTTTCGAACTTTTCTGCTGACGGCTGGTGGCTCTGAGTCCACTTTCAGCAGCTTACGATAGGACCGGCCTAACTAAGGTTCCAAGAAACGCGAATTGCTCTAGTTCTGTATTGCCCGATTTGCGGAGTCTCACGGCGCCACCTTTATAGCTGGAGCGTAGCGGGTGGACGCCTTACTCGGACCTTGTGGGCATGCCGAACTTGGGGCCGGGTTGAGGGATAGGCCAGAAGGTATATATATTCCGAAAATTGCCGAGGCATTAACGCATGTCCACGTACTGAACCTTGGAATCCAGAGATCCTACGCAGTCCGGT
>JANYKL010000091.1 GCA_025361625.1 Acidobacteriaceae bacterium | reverse complement strand
GCTGAGCCACTCCCCGACTGGTGATGGATTGCGGGCCGTGCGACCACCGCATCGGCTCGAACTCGACCAGTATAGCATTCTGTTGTGCTGACTATTTCGGTCGCGTTTCGTGGAATGCCTTTCGATCTCGCTGCCTTGATCGCAGTTTTCAAACTCTCCGGCTCAGACATTCGCCGGCTTGGATCGGCCCGGTTCACCCCGCAGCCTGATCTGTGTGGACTGCTACAATCTTTACCGTCCCTTGCTGTTTTTTGTCGCGAATTTCTGACTAACTTATGCTCGCATTCTCCGCTGCGAAAGTATTGTCGGCTCCTGAAATCTTCTCGAAACCATTGCTCTTGGTCGAGCAAGGCCGCATCGTAGAGGTTTCGTCGCGCGATGAGCGGAACGAACCCAGCGCAAGTTCCGTGGTTGATTTTGGAGACGCGATTATTGCTCCGGGCTATATCGATCTGCATATTCATGGCAGCTCCGGTTATGACGTGATGGATGACAATACTGCAGCGCTGCCCGCAATCGGACTGATGCTCGCTCGTCATGGAGTAACCAGCTACTTTCCAACCACGGTTACCGCTGCCCTCGACCGAACCCTTCACGCACTCGACCGGCTGGCTTCCGCGATTGAAGAAGCCGAAAAGCAAAATGCGGATGGCAAAGCGCTCGACCGTTCAGGCGATCGTAGCCGAAGTGATCGGGTAGTGGCAGCGCCGGTTGGAATTCACCTCGAAGGTCCATTTATCAGTCATGTCCGCCGCGGAGTGCATCCGCCGGAAAATCTTCTTCCGCCAAGTCTCTCAACCTTCGAAAAATTCTGGCAAGCTGCGCGCGGTCGCATTCGCATGATGACCATCGCCCCCGAACTTGAAGGCGCGCTCCCGGTTATTGCCGAGGCCACGCGGCGCGGTGTCTGCATCAGCCTCGGCCACTCAGACGCAGATTTTGCAGCGACCGTGCGAGGCATCGAGGCGGGAGCACGTCACGCAACCCATACGTTTAACGCGATGCGTCCGCTCGATCATCGCGCCCCCGGAATTCTGGGTGCTGTGCTCACGGATTCTCGCCTGAGCGCGGATGTGATTGCTGATGGCGTGCATGTTGATCCCAGCATAGTCAAGCTTTTTGCAGAGGCAAAAGGGCCTGACAACACAGTCCTGATCACCGATGCGATTTCGGCTACGGGAAAGCCTGACGGCCGCTATCGCCTGGGAACGTTCGAAGTTGATGTCAGGGGCGACAGGTGTACGGCGGGCGGCAAACTTGCGGGGAGCGTGCTCACCATGGATCGCGCCGTGCGGAATCTGGCGGAATTTGCGAACTGGGAACTCGCAGCCGCCGTGATGGCGGCCAGTCGCAATCCGGCGCGGACGGCGCAGCTTAAAAACAAGGGACAGCTTGTTGCTGGAGCGGACGCCGATTTTGTAGTGTTAAGCCAGGACGGGAAAGTTTTGCGAACCTTTATCGGCGGCGTTGAGGCGACAGTCTAAACTGAGAAGAAAAAATTTTGGAAAAGAGTAATGATGGCTGAGCCGCGTAAATTCCCGCATCATCTGATTCGAGAGATCTTTGAACAGCCCGAAGCGCTGCGACGGACGATTGAACCGCGTATTTCCCCGTCCGATGGCCTGGTTCGGCTGGATGAGGTGCGGATTGCACCGGAAGAATTGCGCGCGCTTAGGCGAATTAATATCGTGGCTTCAGGAACGAGTCGGCACGCTGGAATGACCGGGCAGTTCATGATGCAGGAACTGGCTGCCGTCCCGGTTGAGATTGATTATGCAAGCGAGTTCGAATATCGCAATCCCATGATCGGACGTGGCGAGCTGAGCATTTTTATCACTCAGTCCGGGGAAACTGCCGACACGACGGCAGCCCAGCGCGAGGCCCGCAATAAGGGTTCGCGTACCATCGCAATTTCAAATGTCGAAGGCTCGACGATTGCCCGCGAAGCTGACGGCTTCATTTACACACATGCCGGTCCTGAAGTGAGCATCGCCTCTACAAAAGCTTTCACCGCGCAGATGGCTTGTCTGTTCTTATTCGCTCTCTATCTTGGCGAAATCAAGAAGACGACTTCGGCCGAATCAGCGAAGCGGTATATAGGAGAGTTGCGAGGCCTTCCGCAAAAAACAGAGGCCATCCTCGCAGCCGCCGACCAAGTGGAAAAATTGGCTGAGCTCTACTACCGAGTCGATGACTTCATGTTTCTCGGGCGTGCCATTCACTACCCCATAGCCATGGATGGAGCGTTAAAGCTGAAAGAAGTGTCGTACATTCACGCCGAGGGTTATCCGACGGGCGAGGCGAAACACGGCCCTAATGCCTTAATCGATTTCCGGCTCCCGCTGGTGATGATTGTGACTTGCGATTCAAATGATGCTGGCTCGGTCAAGCGTTACGAAAAAAATGTCAGCAACATGGAAGGCTTCAAGAAACAAGGCGCCACTGTGATCGCGCTCGCAACCGAGGGCGACGACGAGATCCCGAAGATCGCGAACCATACCTTCTTTATTCCGAAATCTCCGGAATTGTTGTCGCCTATTCTGGAGATCGTACCTCTTCAACTCTTCGCTTACTACGTTGCCGCGAAGCGTGGCCTCGATGTCGATCGCCCGCGCAATCTGGTGAAGGCCGTAACCGGGGAATAGCGCGCGGGCGGATTGTCTTGCGCGCTCCCGGCATTTCTTGCTTCCCATTTTTTAGCGAAGCGCTCGCTTCAAAGTTTCCTGCGCCGGAGAAGAATGTTCCAGGTGAGGCCGACGACTGCAGGCGACCAAAGCCGGTTCCAGCAAAATTCTCCACGATTGCTTATGATGAGAGCATCGTTTGTTCGCAGATGGAGTCATTAGTGGCCGAGACGCACAAGAGCAACGGAATCGAAGTTCTGGAAACCCGGGAGTGGTTGGACTCGCTGGATTACGTCCTTTCTGAAGGGGGCGCTGAACGGGCCGGACGCCTCCTGCAACAACTCGCCTTGCACGCTCGCCGAAGCGGTGGAGTCAATCTTCCTTTCACGGCAACTACGCCTTACCAGAACACAATTCTAACGAATGCTCAGCCACCATTCCCAGGCAGTCAGGAGATGGAGCGACGCATCAAGAGCCTCGTGCGCTGGAATGCGCTCGCCATGGTTGTGCGCGCCAACAAGCTGCAGGAGGGAATCGGCGGCCACATTTCGACCTTCGCATCAGCGGCTACGCTTTACGAAGTTGCCTTTAATCATTTTTTCCGGGCATCGACTCAATCCGGAGACCGCGACATTGTTTACTTCCAGGGACACGCCGCGCCCGGAATCTACTCTCGCGCTTATCTCGAAGGCCGCATTCCTAAAGAAAAACTAGAGAATTTTCGCCGCGAGTTAAAACCTGGTGGCGGACTGTCATCCTATCCGCATCCCTGGCTAATGCCCGATTTCTGGGAATTTCCAACCGTCTCGATGGGCCTCGGCCCGATCCAGGCGATTTATCACGCGCGCTTCATCAAGTACCTTGAAAATCGCGGCCTAAAAACTTCGACTGGCGGAAAAGTCTGGGCATTCCTTGGCGACGGCGAAATGGATGAGCCCGAGTCGCTCGGCTCAATCACTCTAGCCTCGCGTGAACGTCTTGATAACTTAATTTTTGTCGTCAACTGCAACCTGCAGCGCCTCGATGGTCCGGTTCGCGGCAATGGCAAAATTATTCAAGAGCTTGAGGCGATCTTCCGCGGCGCCGGTTGGAACGTAATCAAGGTGATCTGGGGCGGCGATTGGGATCAGCTTATCGAGAATGATCGCGACGGCTTGCTCATTCGGCGGATGGGTGAAATTACCGACGGGCAATATCAGAAATATTTCGTCGAGACCGGCGCTTACTTTCGGCAGAACTTCTTTGGCACCGATCCACGACTGCTGAAGATGGTCGAGCATCTTTCCGACGAGCAACTGGCCCGTATGCGTCTCGGCGGCCACGACCCCATCAAAGTGCATGCGGCGTATCGAGCCGCTGTCGACCATACTGGTTCCCCGACCATCATTCTTGCCAAGACTATTAAAGGATACGGACTCGGCGAGGCTGGCGAAGGAAAGAACATCACTCACCAGCAGAAAAAGCTGAATGATGAGGAGCTTGAAATCTTCCGCTCGCGGTTCGGTATCCCGATTCCGGACGCGGAACTGCACCTCGCTCCCTTCTATCGGCCCGACGACGACAGCGCCGAAATCAAGTACATGCAGAAGCGCCGCAAGGAACTCGGCGGCTACATACCGGTGCGGAAAGTTCGTGCTACTCCGCTCAAACCCGTATCGGAAGCCATCTTCGAAGAGTTCTATAAAGGCACGGATGGCCGTGAAGCCTCGACCACCATGGTCTTCGTCCGCATGCTCTCAAAGCTTTTGCGCGACCCGGAAGTCGGCCCCCTTATCGTTCCCGTTGTTCCCGACGAAGCGAGAACTTTCGGAATGGAGGCGCTCTTCCGCCAGGTCGGCATCTACTCAAGCGTAGGCCAACTCTACGAGCCGGTCGATATGTCGACCCTTCTTTATTATAAGGAGGCGCAAAACGGGCAGATATTAGAAGAAGGAATTACCGAGGCCGGTTCGATGTGCTCTTTCATCGCTGCCGGCACCGCCTATGCCAATCACGGCATCAACACCATCCCCTTCTTTATTTATTATTCGATGTTTGGACTGCAACGGATAGGAGATCTGATCTGGGCCGCGGCCGATATGCGCTGCCGTGGCTTTCTCATCGGTGGTACGGCTGGAAGGACAACGCTGGCCGGGGAAGGGTTGCAGCATCAGGATGGACATAGCCACGTCCTGGCACTGCCGGTGCCGAATCTCATGGCCTACGATCCGGCATTCGCTTACGAGATCGCCATCATTGTTCAGGATGGCATCAAGCGAATGTATGTTGACGGAGAGTCTATCTTCTATTACATGACGGTTGGCAATGAACCGCTGCCCATGCCTGAAATGCCCAGCCAGCCGGGCATTCGCGAGGGGATACTCAAAGGCCTGTATCGCTATCGCACGTCCGAAAAGAAAGATGCGAAGTTTCGCGCGCAATTACTTGGCAGCGGCGCCATTATGTTCGAAGTTCTCAAGGCGCAAACGATTCTTGAAAAAGACTACGGGGTTGCAGTCGATGTCTGGAGTGTAACCAGCTACAAGCTACTTTATCGCGATGCAAATGACTGCGCGCGCTGGAACATGCTGCATCCGACGAGTCCGCCAAAAGTTCCGTACGTCACGCAGACCTTGAAGGACGCATCCGGTCCTTTCATTGCGGCATCGGATTATATGAAGGTGCTGCCGGAAAGCTTGGCGCAATGGATTCCTGGCAAGTTGGTCGCGCTCGGGACGGATGGCTTCGGCCGTAGCGAGAACCGCGCGTCACTGCGCGATTTCTTTGAGGTGGATGCTAAACACATCGTGCTTGCGACGCTGCACGCGCTTGCCGCAGATAAGTCGCCGGGCAAGGGAGATAAGAAAGAAGATAAGAAAGAAGCCGGGGAAGTAATCAACGGGAAGTTGCTCGAGAAGGCGATTCGCGACTTGGGTATCAATTCGGAAAAGAGCAATCCGGCAACCAGCTAGTTCTCCGCCATCTTACCTATTGTCATCTTGAACGAAGCGAAGAATCTCTGGAAACTTGCTGATATCGGCTCTCACCACATCCTTCCCTCAGAACGGAAAATTTGAGGCGTCAGGTTTACAGGCGGCGATCCAAGCATGAAGAGAGAGAAAAGGAATAATGCCGACAGAATTTAAGCTGCCCGAGTTGGGCGAAAATATAGAAACTGGAGATCTTGTCCGCTTGATGATTCATCCCGGCGCTGACATTGCCGAAGGCCAGGCCGTGATGGAACTCGAGACCGATAAGGCAGTGGTCGAGGTTCCATCGTCGGTCACCGGCAGAATCGAGGAAGTTAGGGTCAAAGAAGGCGACAAGCTGCGAGTTGGACAGGTCATCTTTACGATCGAAAACGGTGCTGGAGCTGAAGCAAAAACTAAAACCAAATCTCAGGCCGCCGTTTCCTCCCCGCCCGCAACCGATTCAGAGACGGACCGCCAAAGGCCGACTCCTGCCGGATCAGCTCCACGGAAGTCTGTTGCCAACGAGGACATCAGCGCGAAGCCGGATGCTCCAAAGTCAGCTGCCGAAGCCGATGCCCAACCTGCGGCAATGCAACAAGAATCATCTGCTCCTCACGCCGAACGTCGAAAGCCGCGGGCCGCGGCCACTCCGAGTGAATTCAGGCTGCCTGAACTCGGCGAGAACGTCGAGTCGGGCGACCTCGTACGCCTCATGATAACGGCCGGTGCAACAGTTGCCGAAGGCCAGCCCGTCATGGAACTTGAAACTGATAAAGCTGTCGTCGAAGTTCCTTCCTCAGTGAGTGGAAAGGTTCGTGAGGTGAAAGTCAAAGAAGGGCAGAAGGTGAAGGTAGGCGACGTCATCTTCACGCTCGAAGGCGGAGTTCAACCCCCCACGCCACCTCGCAAGCACGAGCCCGTCGAGCACACATCCGACCAGCAAAGCGCGCGCCTGTCGTTCCAATTGGCAATTCGAGCCGAAGGTAAGACCGAACAGGAGGCGCTGCCGCCGGATCGCCCGGTCACCGAAAAAGAAACTTTCAGCATGCCGGTTCAACTTGGCAAAGTTGCAGGCACCGAGCATCGCGACCCCGTTCCTGCTGCTCCGCATGTGCGCCGGCTGGCCCGCGAAATCGGAGTCGACATTCACAGCATTCAAGGCTCTGGCCCCGGCGGACGCATCAGCGAAGACGACGTCAAGCGTGCCGCCAAGAATGCTTTGATGGAGGCTGCCGCCGCGGCGCAATCTCCGCGCGGAGGTTTCGTCGATCCTGAATTGCCCGACTTCGGCAAGTGGGGCAAGGTCGAGCACGTCTCGATGCGCGGTGTTCGACGTAAAACCGCCGAACATCTTCGCCAGGCATGGAATACGATTCCACACGTCACGCAGCAAGACCGCGCCGACATAACCGAACTTGAGCATCTCCGTTCAAAGTTTTCGCCGCGTGCTGAAGAGGCGGGTGGCAAGATGACGGTGACGGCGATCGCGCTCAAAGTTTGCGCTTCTGCGCTGAAAGTATTTCCGCAATTCAACGCCTCCATTGATACGGGGAAAGAAGAAATCATCTACAAGCAGTACATCAATATCGGAGTTGCGGTTGATACTGACCGCGGCCTCCTGGTGCCCGTGATCCGCGACGTCGACAAGAAAAATATTGTCGAACTAGCGGTTGAAATGACGCAGCTTTCGAAGAAAGCGCGCGAAAAAAAGATTACCGTCGATGAAATGGAAGGCGGGACCTTCACCATCACCAATCTTGGAGGCATCGGCGGCACCGGGTTTTCTCCGATTGTGAATCATCCCGAGGTCGCAATCCTTGGCCTCTCGCGCTCTCGCACGGAGCCGGAGTGGGTGAACAGCAAATTTGAGCCGCGCTTGATTCTTCCGCTCTCGCTCTCGTACGATCACCGGTTGATCGATGGCGCCGATGCTGCGCGATTCCTGCGCTGGATTGCCGAGGCCTTTGAGCAGCCGTTCCTGCTTTCGGTGCAGGGGTGATTGGATGGGACCGACCTCTTGTCCGCCTGCATTTGAATTGAACTTCACGGTTGATTGCAGTTGGAGACCGAAGCTTAAGGATTTCGTCTGGCAACGACGCGCTACGCCAGAAAAACGAAAATGGAAACCAATGTAACGCGAAGAGCTTGTGACCAAATTTGTAATCAAGAGCAGCGGATCGGAGTGTCCGCTCCACACCGAAACAAATCTTATTTATTAAGGATCAATAAAAAAATGGCTGAATCATCGAATCTTCGGGTGGCTGTAATCGGCGGCGGTCCCGGCGGATACGCCGCTGCATTTCTCGCCGCCGATCTCGGCATGAAAGTTACCATGATTGACCCCGAGGTCAATCCCGGCGGCGTCTGCCTTTATCGCGGTTGCATTCCCTCAAAAGCTTTGCTGCATGTCGCAAAGCTTCTTGAAGAAGCCGAACAAGCGAAGAATTGGGGCATCGAGTTTTCCGAGCCAAAGATTGATCTGAACAAGCTGCGCGGATGGAAAGAGAGTGTCGTCAAGAAACTGACCGGTGGCCTCGGACAACTATCCAAACAACGCAAAGTCGAATTCGTGCAAGGCAAAGCGGCCTTCGTCAACGGCACGACGCTAAAAGTTACAAAAACCGCAGGCGGAGACGAAACCTTAAGCTTTGATCGCATCATCATCGCCACCGGTTCCCGGCCGACCATGGTTCCGAGCCTGAAGATCGACAGCCCGCGCCTCATGGATTCTTCCGGCGCCCTTGACCTTCCTGAAATTCCAAAGACTCTACTGGTCATCGGCGGCGGCTACATCGGGCTGGAACTCGGCTCGGTCTATGCCACGCTCGGCACCAAAGTGACGTGCGTTGAAATGCTGCCCGGCCTTCTGCCCGGCGCCGATCGCGACTTAGTTTTGCCCCTTCACAAGCGCCTCGAAAAACTTTTCTCCGCGATTCTTCTCAACACCACCGTCAAATCGCTGAAAGAAGAAAAGAACGGAATCCGTGTCAGCCTCGAAGGGCCGAATGTTAAAGAAAAAGAGCAGGTTTTCGATCGCGTGCTGATGTCGGTCGGTCGCCGGCCCAACTCCGAAATCGCCGGGCTCGACAAAACAAAGGTAAAAGTCAACCAAAAGGGTTTTATCGAAATCAACGGTCAACGACAGACCGCAGAGCCGACCGTCTACGCCATCGGCGATGTTGCTGGGGAGCCGATGCTCGCGCACAAAGCGATGCACGAAGGTCGCACCGCGGTCGAGGCGATTGCCGGACACAAAGTCGCGTTCGAGCCCAATGCTATACCGGCCGTCGTCTTCACCGATCCTGAAATCGCCTGGGCTGGACTCACCGAAACGCAGGCCAAAGAACAAGGCCGCGAAATTACGGTCGCAAAATTTCCCTGGGCTGCATCAGGCCGCGCGATCACGATAGACCGGCCAGAGGGTCTCACCAAATTGCTCATCGATCCGAAAACAGAACGCGTGCTCGGCGTAGGCATCGTCGGAGCGGGCGCTGGCGAACTGATCGCCGAAGGTGTTCTCGCCATCGAAATGTGTGCGCTCGCGGCCGATGTCGGCATGACGATCCACCCCCACCCCACGCTTTCCGAAACAATGATGGAAGGGGCGGAAGTTTTCTACGGTCAAGCCACCGACATTTATCGTCCTAAACGCTAGCCGCCTTGCCTTCTTCGCCCGCGTGGTAACAAGCCTCGGGTGGACGGGAGTGCTGGGGAGAGTGACGAGCAAAATGACGAGTAAAAGTGCCGGAAAAAGCCGCCGATGCCACCGCCGGTGATTGTATGAAGAAGTTCATTGCATGAAAAAGTTCGTACTCTTATTTCTGGTCCTAAGCTTGGCCCGCGTCCCGCTGCCGGCCCAATCCCCCTCTGGATTAGTGAAGTCTGGAGCGAAGCAAGAGTCCAACTCCGGCAGCGATCCGCTGGGGAGAGACACTCCCTCTGAAACCGTGCTGCGATTCTTGCAGGCGGCGCAAGACGGAGATTACAAAACCGCCGCCGAGTACCTGCAGATCAGCGGCACGCGCCGGCAATCGCAGGGCGTTAACCTTGCCGAAAAATTGAAAGTGCTTCTCGACCGTGCTTTTGTAGGAAGCCTGCGCCGATTAAGCACCAACCGCGAGGGCAGCGCCGAGTATGGGACGTCGGACCGTCAAACGATCGGAAGTTTCTCTGTAGGCGATACCGATGTCCCTGTGATTTTGGTGCAGGCGGTTTATCCGACCGGTAAAGTCTGGCTATTCTCTTCTGAGACTTTAGGCAGAGTTCCAGATTTATACGACAACGTCCAGGCTCATCAGGTCGAAAACAAACTGCCGCAGGTTCTGGTGCGCGATTCCTTGCTGGGGATGCCGCTCTGGCAGTGGCTCGCGCTTCTTCTCTCGATCCCTGTAGCAGTCGCAATTGGTTGGGCTTGCGTTTTACTGCTGGCGATCCCGCACCGGCTTTGGCTTAAATACAAGAAGCGGCCGGAACTACAGTCTTATCGCACGGCGGCGTCAACTCCTTTGCTGATTTGTTTCAGCGTGATCGCGCATCGGGTTTTGGCCAGCTATCTCGGTTTGCCGCTCCTAAGCCGGCTTTATTACTACCGCATCATCGGGGTCATTTTCAGCTTCGGTTTCTTCTGGTTCTTGCTCCGCGCTACGAGCGTCACCATGCAGCGGTTGCGCTCGCGCGCGATCCGTTCTGGACGAATCGGCACCGGCACCCTGATGGTTCTCGGGGAGCGCCTGCTCACCGCGTTCATCGTAATTGTCGCCATCCTCGCGATACTCGGAGTCCTGGGTTTCAATCTGACCACGGTACTCGCCGGCCTCGGCATTGGCGGTATCGCCATCGCGTTCGCCGCCCAAAAAACTCTGGAGAATTTATTTGGCGGAATTTCGGTATTAGCGGACGAGGTGATTCGTGTCGGCGATTACTGCCGCTTTGGCGATCGTACCGGCACGGTTGAAGACATTAGCCTGCGATCAACTCGTGTGCGCACGGATGCGCGAACTGAGCTCTCCATCCCGAATGGCGCGCTCGCGACCATGAACATCGAAAATTTCGCGCGCCGCGACAAAATATTTTTTAATCCCGCCCTTTCGATACGAATGGAAACGACGGCAGACCAACTGCGCTATCTTCTGGCCGAAGTGCGCCGAATGCTGTATGAACACCCGAAGGTGGGGAGCGACAGCGCGAATATTCGTTTCGCGGGCTTCGACGCCAGCGCTTTACGAGTCGAGATCACAAGCTTTGTGCTCACCCGCGACGCCAACGAGTTCGCCGCGGTCCGCGAAGATCTCCTGTTGCGCATCATGGACATCGTCGAGAAGTCTGGCAGCGGTTTCGCATTGCCTTCACAAACGCTTTACTTATCGCGCGACCACGGCCTTGATCGCGAGCGGGGTTCTGCCGCGGAACAAGAGGTCCAACATTGGCGGGATACGCAAAATCTTCCGTTCCCTGACTATGCCGCAGCCGACAAATCAACCTTCCGCGGAGCGATTGTTTATCCCGACCCTCAGTCGGCGGCCAGCAAAAATCAGAAGACACCGTAAGATTCACACGACTTTAGAAACTCTAGAGCGCGTCCTCGCTTACCCCCGTAACTTGCGGCTTCCGGCGCAGGTTTCTAGCATGAGGAGTGATGGCTCATGCTTTGCTCTTATCCCCGGATGACCAGGCGGTCAGCGCGATTACTGGCGTTTTAGAAGAAATGTCGGTGACTTGCGAACGCCCGCTGGATGGGGTATCCGCGGCTCAAAAACTTAATTCTCAAAGCTTCGATCTGGTTTTGGTCGATTGCGAAAATTTGCCGGCAGCAAAGCTGATCTTTGACGTTTGCAGGCGCGGTAAAGCTGGCAATAATCCGGTTCCGATCGCCATCGTTGACGGCCGAGCGGGCTTACCAACCGCGTTTCGATTGGGCGCAGAGCTGATTTTAACCAAGCCTGTCGCGAAGGATCAGGCTCGCACCACGATTCGCACCGCGGTGAGTCGTGTGCGAAAAGACACTTCAGCCGCCGAACAAGTCGCTGTCAGCGTCGGCCATCTTCAGGCTAGCGAAACCAACGAAGATCGGGACTCTTCCGTGATGGGTGAGTCGATGGGCGCGTCGATGACGGGACCCGGCATTCCTTTAGACTTTTCGACGGCAACAGCCGGCGACATCCCCGCCCCGCAACTTACAAGCTATGCCGAACCGGTGCCCACCGTCACTCCGGCCGCGAGCGCCTTGGCGTCCTCTGGTTTATCGACAAGTCCGGGGTCCGCGGCCGCAGCAGCCGTCTCGCGCTCGACGACCGAATACATAAAAGAGGCGAAGGCGGAAGAAAAAATCGAGGCACGGCCTAAGCCACCTGCCTTGTCCGAGCCAAAGTCGGTGCTTCAAAGTCCTGTAACCGGCACTAGACCGGCTTTATTAATGAAACCTTCCCTTGATCCTGTGCTGGCGGAACTCGAATTGACGGAGATGGAAGCAGAGCAAAGAAAGATTGAGATAGCGAAATCCGACAAGCTGTCTGCGGAACCGTTGCCTTCCAGAAAACCTGAAAACGCCCGTAGCGATCACAGTCAAACGTCAGATGTTCACGTGCCCGTTCAAAGGCGGCGGAACGTTATGCTGGTAGGCACGCTGATGCTCGCTTTAGCTGTGGGAGGCTTCTACGCGGTGTGGAATTATCAGCTCGGGTTTAAAGCAATGGCGCAAACTGAGATCAATCGCGCACTCGGTAAGGTTGGTGTCTCTTTGCCACAATCCAACCTGTCGAAATCAACTAAGATTGCGAACGTCCCAGCGGCGATTCCACTTGAACGCCCCGCGATTCAGCCGAACGCAGTCGCGTCGGCTTCGGCAACTCCCGTCACAGCCGATTCAGCCGCGAGTCCTAAATTACCTGCTTCCGCTGAGCCTGCTACAGCACTCGATGACAACACCAGTCTTTTGGATTCTGCGGCCAGTCAGGAAATAAAGCCGTCCTCTGTGCCCTCGCTCAGTCTGGCTAAAGCCAGCGTGACAAAATCCGAAAGTCCGAAACTGGTCGACGTTGCGCGAGAAGAGGTTACGCGAGAAAGTTATTCTGACAGCCGGTCGGCCAAAGGAACGCTCATTCTTTCTTCCCAGGGTGCGCAGAAGCGCCTTCTCTACAGTGTGCAACCGAAGTACTCCGCAGAAGAGCGAGCGCGTGGAACCCAGGGCTCGATCGTGCTCAAGACCTTCGTAAAGAGTGATGGCAACGTCGCCGAAGTGCGACTCGTGGATGGCAACGCTACACTCGCCCCAGCCGCGATCGAAGCAGTGAGGCAGTGGCGCTATCGTCCTCTGGAACGTCAAGGGAAGCCTCAGCCATTCCAGACCGTCGTGGTCTTCGACGCCCCGAAACCGTAAAGCCGACGAAGCCACCCCCTTAACTGCAGGATTAAGGGCCGAACCGAGGAGCCGAACCTGGCGTTTCTCCGCTCCCGAATCGCAATGGGACGAAACGATTTAATGCCATTTTTCAACAACTCCAATTACCGGCGTAACTTGCTGCTACCCACGCCATTACCTACGATAACTTTATTATGGGTTACCAAGCATTACTCTTCTGCCCCGACGAAAAAGTGGCGCGAGTTGTGAGCCAGGTGTTCGCTGAACTGGATTTCTCCATCGAACCGGTTCACGAGCCTTTTGCCGCCGTGAAAAAATTGATGGCGCAGCGCTACGACGCCATCGTCGTCGATTGCGAGAATGAGCAGAACGCTTCGCTGCTCTTTAAGAGCGCGCGCAACTCATCTTCGAATCAAAGCTCACTGGCGATCGCTGTGGTCGAGGGGCAGGCGGGAGTCGCGAAAGCATATCGCATCGGCGCGAACCTTGTGCTCACCAAGCCGATCAATGTTGAACAAGCGAAGGGCACGTTGCGAGTAGCTCGAGGATTGCTGCGCAAGAATCAGGATGCTGCTGGCGCTCCCACGAGCGCAACCGCGGCAGCTACTGCCGCAAAAACTTCTGAACCATCTGCTTCGTCTCGGGTCGACTGTACGCCAGTGGAAAAGAAGCTCGCAGAAACCGCGCCGCGGGCGTCAAAAAATCCCGCTTATGAGGCAACGCCATTAACCGTTCCGCCTTCGATCTCCGCAGTTGGCAATGCGGCTATGTCGGCGGCTGCGCCAATCGAAAAGCATACGCCTGAAATCTCAGCTCCAAAGCCAGTCGCCGCGCAAGTTGCCGAAGTGAGTGCTTCAAACCTTACATCCGCAGCGGCGGTTGCTCCGGCGAAAGTTGCTTCTCCTGAGCCCGATTCGGCAAAGGCTGAAGAAAGAACTGGAGCGGCGCAGTCTTTTCGAAATGCCGCACACAGCGCACCCGAATTCGACGCATATGAGTCAGTTCATGCCGGAAGTCCAGCAGTCGCAAACCAGCAAGTGGCCGGCCATGCTCCAACTTTCGCGCTCGATCATGTTGAATCCGAGAGTTCGCAGGGAAACAAGAAATTCCTCATCGCGGCGTGCTTGTTGGTGCTGGCAGTTTTGGGTTATTCCGCGTACCAGAAGTTCGGCAATTCAAGTTCAGCTACAGCGACGGAAGATCGCTCAATCGTTCAGCCCGCAGAACGTCACACCGCGCCTCAAGCGAACGTCTCGCAGCCTTCTGTCCAGCAGCAGCCCGTTTCTCCGCAGCCCGCGAACTCGGGGGCGGCGAGCTCGTTGCCGGTGCCTGCTTCTACGCCGGGCAACGGGGCGCGTACTGCGCTTAGCGGCAAGACGTCTATGGCCAAGACCTCGACTGCAGTCGCTGATAACACGGTGAGGGTCGTTGCTGGCTCTGACGCCGATCAGCCGGCAAACTCGGATCTAGCCGTGAAGATTGCAAACGCCGCGCCGGTGCATGTGAAGTCAAGCGTTGCGCCCAGCAAACGAACCGAAGATATCGCACCTCCATCGTCGAGTTCTTTCGCAACCACAAGCGACAATAAGTTGAGCGGTCTCATGGCTTCGACGACGGCTAGTCTGCCCAAGCCAGCACTGGCGAGCTTAAAAGTGTCCCAAGGCGTTTCGCAAGGACTTTTGATCAAACGCGTTGCTCCTCAATATCCAGCGGCGGCGCGCTCCACCCATACTCAAGGCGAGGTCCGCATTGAAGCAACGGTCAATAAAGAGGGAATGGTTGTGAATCCCAAGGTCATCCGCGGCGACACGTTGCTTGCGCATGCTGCGATGGAGGCCATCCGTCAGTGGCGCTATAAGCCCTACTATCTCGATGGGCAGCCGGTTGAAATTCAGACCGAAATCACGATTAATTTTAAAGCCGACTAGTACTAATAAAGAGGCTCGAAATGAGCTTTCAATTCTCGCTTTTCGCTGTCGCGTTTCGCGTCCAGGCGCGGGTCTCGCTCCAACCTCTGAGTTGCACTATCCAACTATCACGCGCTGCAAAAAGGCGAAATGTGCGCCACTCGGCCGCAGCTCAACATTCTTCGCGCTCAACTTTCAATTGAGATGCAGGCTGGGTTCGCGACGCCGCGGCCGGCCCGGGTGAGCGCTGATATTACGAAACTTGTTGTATAGCGTATGCAACTCTTCGCTTAGCAAGCGAATGATTTCCATGCTGAATAATGGGTGTTCCTTCAAGAGGTTGAGCAGTTTTTCTCGCGGAATAAAGGATGCCGTCGCTGGGCTGAAGGCTTTGGCGGTAACTCGGTAGTTTGCGCCGCACATTGTTTCGCCGATCCCCAGCATGCATCCGAGCCCGGCAACTTCCAAAAGTTGCTTTTGGTTATGGCTGCTTGACAGCGAAATCCCAACCTCGCCTGCTTCCACCACATAGACACCCATCACTGCGGCCTCCTGCTCAAAAATGATTTCCCCCTTGAAGAAGCTGCGCGGCAACTGTATCGCCTTGATGGCCTGCAAAAGCTCAGCACTCAATCGCTTCGCCGTGGGGATGCCTGATAGTGGCTGCGACGACAATGGTTGATGCTCCTGAATGCAGGTTCGATTCTGCCTCCGCGCTCAGAGCCGTGATGTGACGGCGGTCACTTAACCTAGTGATTTAGAAAAATGGACGGCGCACGTGCCGGCAGACGAGATTAGCCAAATCTGAAGTCTAAAAAAATGACAACAGAGTGAAGTGGGCTTTGTTACTGCCGTTCGAGAATCTCGTCGATCGCTGCCTTGCTGCCGCGCTCGACCGTTACCACTTTGTGAAGGGGCTTGAATCCGGTCAACGTGATGTCAACTGCGTAGTTCCCGGGCCCTAGCATGATCTCTAGTGGAGAGAATTTATCCAGCACTCGCTGGTTGATAACAACCTGCGCGCCTTTCGGTTGGGTATGGATGCTTACAGCACCCATCCCGGCGGTGCTCTCGCTACCGTGGCTGAACAGCTTGTTCATCTTCCCGACCGTCTTGATGTTGTCGACATTGCCCAGGGCTTTGAGCGTTGGAGCAAACTGGAAATTCTGACCGGCCGCCAGATCTGTGGTCACGCTCTCGTCCAGGTATCCATTCTTGCGCAAAGCGACGGTATGGGAGCCTTTTTCGGTTGAGAATTGCGTGGGGGTCAACTTTCCTGTCGCCTTGCCATCCAGAGTTACGGCTGCGCCCGCGGGGTTGCTCGATACAGAGATCACAGCGTTCATGGGCGTGAGATGCAAGGTCAATGTGGCCTTAGCGCCCGCGACCACTTCGAGCGTATGGATATCCGCCGAATAGCTCGCTTTGCTCGCTGAAATGATGTGCTTGCCGGCGCTGAGCCCGGCAACGTTGAATGGAGTTACCCATGCAGGATCACTGTTGCCGTCAATTTGAATTTGAGCTCCCTGCGGGTCGGAATCGATCAGCGCTTGCCCGACCTGGGCGACTGCGACGGCCGCTGGAGCAAACGTCCGCTTTGACTTTTTCGCGGCACGATTCTCTGGCTGGCGCACGCTGATGGTTGGCTTATTTTCCTCCACAACTGGGATTGTGTGGCTCGGCCGCGCTAACGCCGGCGCAACCGCTTTCTCGCTCGATGTTGCTTGAATCGGATGCGGAGCCGCTGTGGATCCATCATCTTCCGACCGCACGTGGAGAAATAGCGCAACTGCAACCACCAGTATCAGCCCCACCGCACCGAGGATGGCGAACAGCATCAACCGCGGCGGCACCGTCGATATTTCTTTTATTGCCTTTCCGGCCACTTCGCGCGGTTGCATCTTCGGTTTGACTTGTTTCTTCGGGTAAATCGTGACCGTGGTATTCGAAGGCTCAACCCGTTCCGGAACCGGAGCTGAATAAACCGGCTCCTTGAGCGGTGGCATTTCGGCAAGATCCGAGAAGCTTCGGACCGCTGCGGAACCTGCGGTGGCAGACTCAGCCATCATGGGATCGACCATGATCGGCGACTTTTCCTGCAGCGAAACTTGAGATGGCGAGGCGGTCGAACTCACTTCGAATTCGGTGACCTGCCGCGCCCCAAAGTTCGCTCCGGTAGAGACTGTTTCTGCAGGCATGCCTGCGCCGACGCCAGCCGCAGCCGCCGCCCTGAGTTGCACTTGGCTTGCTGGAGACGTAGCAGCAGGGCGCCCAGGCGTTTGCGCTGCAGGCCGGGCAGCTGAAGCCTGAGAAACGGAAACCTTCTGCTGCGCAGGATTGGTCAGGTCGGGATCCGACGGGCCGCCGGGAGAGACAAACTTATTGGCTGCGCTCGTGCGCATCGCCGGGTCGACCGCGACTCCCGCCGGCGGCGTAATTGTTTTAGGCTCCCCCACTGTCTTTTTGCCCGACTCTTTGCATTTTTCGAGGTCGTCGAGCAGTTCGCGTGCGTCCCGATAGCGGGTAGCCGGATCCTTTGCCAAAGCTTTCAGAATCACGGCGCTCACGGACGGAAGAATCTTTGGATTCAATGACGTCGGGCTCGGGGGCATGTCGTTTTCAATCTGGCTGAGCAGCGCGGCCGTGTCAGATGCGTTGAAGGCTCTGCGCCCTGCGACCATCTCGTAGAGAATCGTACCCAGAGAAAACAGGTTTGATTGGGAATCGACAACCTCTCCGCGAAGTTGCTCCGGAGAGCAGTAGGGAGTCAGCCGTCCCATTCCGTTTCCCAACTCGGCGCCAATCAGACTCATTTTGGAGATGCCATAGCCCAGGATCTTGACCATGCCATCCCACTGCACCATGATTTTTGCCGGTTCGAATGAAGAGTGTGCGACACCTTTTGCCGCTGCCTGCTCCAGCCCGGCGCAAAGTTGACGGCTGATATCGAGAATGTCCCAGATCGAAAACCCTTCATTGCGGGCGAGCATTGTGGCTACGCTGTTGCCTTGGATATACTCCATTGCCGCCGAAAATTGGCCGTCGATTTCGCCGGCGCCATAGATGGGAACAATATTTTGTGCTGCCAGATTACGCGTGCTCAGCCCCTCGGCAACTAGGGCATCGACAAACGCGGACGCGCGGTCACCGAGCGGCGCGAGATTCTGCGTCTTGAGCGCCACTACCTGGTTCGTTTCCTGGTCGAGCGCCTTATAAATTGTGGCCGAATCCGACTTGGACAACTCGCTTTGAACTTCGAACCGGTTGAATATTATTGCCATAGCAAATTCCTTGCGCTGTTCAGCCATCCCGCGGGCACTCTTATATAACTGGTAACAGGCGAGATTTGACCCTAGAATACCGCCTTCACGAGTGACGAGGAGAATTACCAAAGTACTCTGCGACCGCGAGGCAATTCTCAGCAACGCGCTTGCAAACGCCTTGAAGTGAACTTTAGCCCGACCCGAGGGAAAGCTTGATCGACCGTTTTTTCAGATTGCACGAAAATCAGACTTCTATCCGGAAGGAGTTGCTGGGCGGCCTCACGACTTTCGTGACCATGGCCTACATCATTGTCGTGAACCCGCAAATTCTGGCGCGGGCAGGAATGCCTGCGGACGGTGTTGTCTTTGCCACATGTATTTCTGCCGCGGCGGCAACCCTCGTCATGGGCTTGTATGCCAATTATCCGATCGCGCTCGCGCCCGGCATGTCGCTGAACGCCTACTTCACCTATGCCGTTTGCCTGGGCATGCATGTTCCGTGGCAAACCGCGCTTGCAGTCGTCTTCTTGTCGGGAGTTCTCTTCCTCGTCCTCACGGTTACACGGGTTCGAGAGCAGATCGTCAACGGAATGCCCGATTGCCTGAAACATTCGACTGCAACGGGTATTGGCATGTTCATCGCGTTTGTCGGACTGCGCAACGCCAAGTTAGTAGTCGCCAACCCGGCCACCTTTGTCGGCCTGGGAAGCTTCGCAGATAAAGACTTGCAAACCGCGTGTTTCGGAATTGTTCTAACTCTCGTTCTCATGGCCCGAAAGTTCAATGGGGCAATTTTGTTCGGTATCGTTGGGACGACGATTCTCGGGATCGTCCGCGGAATCTCGCACTGGCCAACCGCTATTCTCTCTCTACCTCACCCATCCTCGACCTTTCTGAAACTTGATTTTCGCGGAGCGATGCATCTCGGCTTCCTTGAAATTCTGTTTGCCTTTTTGTTTGTCGATCTTTTCGACAACGTCGGGACTTTGGTTGCAGTGTGCGAGCAGGGCGGATTTATCAAAGATGGGAAAGTACCGCGCGTCGGAAGAGTTCTATTGGCTGACGCTGTCGGAACCATCCTCGGTTCGCTGACAGGAACCTCCACTGTCACTAGCTACCTCGAGAGCGGCGCGGGCGTCGCCGCCGGTGCGCGTACAGGATTGAGCAACGTAGCGGTCGCTGCGCTTTTTCTGGCGGCGGCTTTCTGCTCGCCCCTCGCGACGGCGATTCCAGCCTACGCGACTGCTCCGGCACTAATTCTTGTCGGAGCGCTCATGACCCAATCCATTGCAAAAATCGATTGGAGCGACTTCAGCGAAGCGGTTCCTGCCTTTATCACAATTCTCGCGACCCCTCTCACATTCAGCATTGCCACCGGGCTAAGCCTCGGCCTCATCGCTTACACCGTAGTAAAAATTGCCGCCGGAAAAGCGAGAGAGATGACACCCCTCATCTGGATCCTCACCGCATTATTTTGTCTTCGATACGGATACTTGGCAGCGGAGTAGACTCTATTTTCTAGATCTGTACGGCGTCGCACCTGAAGGTGTTTTTAGTAAAACACTTCGACTGCTTTTCATCGAAAATTGTTCAGGTATATTGCGACCAAAACCTTTTTTGATCAATAATTTCCGGAATCGATCGCCAAAAATCTCCCGCGCGTCTGCGCAACTTTGCGACGACTTCGCTGTTTCTAATCATGCAGTTCACAGAAACATGGGCCGTTTTCACAGCAAGCCTTGACGACGCTGGCACGGCGGGCGACCTCGCGGGTTGTCTCAACCAACGCTTACATTGCTGCGTTTAAGTTAGTGTATTTAAAGGTGTTCTCTGTTTTCTGACATGCCTGAGATGAGGAGCCAACCAACCGACCTGCCGTCACATCTCATTGACAAACCTACCTAGTCAGCGTTGACGCACACCGTGACCTGGAGGCGATTGATACCAATTTTAAGGGAGAAAAATTGTATGAAACGTTGTCTCGGTTTAATGGTGACTGCGCTATTTTTTGCCGCGGCGCCCGTTGTGATGGCACAGGGAATGTCCGACCATTCTGATCACGTTGAGGTCGGCGTATTCGCTGACTACTTCAGATTTGGCGCAAGCGAGCCGGTCAAAAATTTTCTGGGCCTCGGAGCTCGCGCCGGTTTCAACGTCAACCGCAATGTGCAACTCGAAGCCGAAATGGCCTACGACTTCAAGCGCAACTTCACGGTTTGCACGACCAGCGATACCGTCAACTGCGGCTCGAACACTTTGACTTCCAGCTTGCGGACGCTGCATGGTCTCTTTGGACCAAAATTCCAAACAGGATCGGGGCCTGTCCGGTTCTTTGTGACGGGTAAAGTCGGCTTTGACAATTTCACGGTCGATAACCGCGGAGCGTCAACCGGCTTCTCTGGTGCGATTGGCTTAGATCGCGGCAAGACGGTTCTCGCGGTGTACCCGGCCGCGGGCGTCGAAGCCTTCGCTGGTCCGATCGGCATACGTCTCGAAGCTGGCGACCAAGTTTACTTCGATAATGGCGCACACAATAACCTAAGAGTCACGTTCGGACCGCAGTTTCGCTTCTAGTAGATAATTCACTGCGTCACATTGCATAACGCGTTGCATAACGCGTCTGCATCAAAAGACCGGCGGCATTTGCCGCCGGTTTCTTTATGTCTGAAAAACAGAAGGTGATCGTGATCGGAGCGGGCGCGGCGGGGATTTCTGCTGCGGTGCGTTTAGCCAACGCCGGCCTGTCGGTAACTCTTCTTGAGGCCCGCGACCGGATCGGCGGACGCATTCTCATGCAGCACGATCCCAGCTTCCCACAACCGATCGCTCTGGGCGCGGAATTTGTTCACGGCTTGCCGCCGGAAATCTGGGAGCCCTTAGAAGCCAAAAAAATTGATATCAAAGAAGTAGAGGGCACGCCGTGGTGCTTCAGAAATGGTGCCCTCATTCCTTGCGACTTCTTTTCGGACGTCGATGAAATTCTAAAAAAAATGGACGCCAGTTCGCCGGACGAATCTTTTTTGCAGTACTTGCGCCGCACATTTCCGGATTCGAAATCCAGCCCAAACTTTTCAGAGGCGAAAAAACACGCGCTCGCCTATGTGCGGGGCTTCAACGCCGCCGACCCTGATCGCGTCGGAGTGCACTGGCTTGTCGAAGGCATGAAGGCCGAAGAGGAGATACAAGGCGATCGCGCCTTCCGTTCCAGGAACGGATATGAAGATTTGCTGGAAATTTTTCGCTCGCAACTCAGCGAAGCGAACATTGAGATCCGGACCCAGACCGTGGTTCGCTCCGTCCATTGGAAGCCGGGAGAGGTCCGCGTCCACGCTCGCAGGGAAGAAAATGCGCTGCACTTCATTGCAGCCCGCGTGCTCGTCACGCTACCGCTCGGGGTGCTGCAAGCTTCTGCCGAAACAGAAGGGGCTGTACCTTTCGTTCCTTCATTAGCAGCGTACAAGTCAACTGCCCTGGAGACGCTGGTCATGGGCAAAGTGACCCGTGTCGTCGTGCGCTTTCGCCGACGCTTTTGGGAAGACATGTCTCCGGCAGGAAGTAAAAAGACACTTGCCGACATGAAATTTATTTTTTCCGACGACGAATTCTTTCCTACCTGGTGGACCGCGATGCCCGAGAACTTACCCATCATCACCGGATGGGCCCCGGACGACTGCTCTGAGAAACTGCAAGGTCAGAACAGACCCTCGGTAGTCGAAAGAGCGCTGGAAACGTTGGCAAAGTTGTTGAGTCTTCCTAAGTCGCAACTATCGGATCTCATGGAGGCAGCCTACTTTCACGATTGGCAGAGCGATTTATTTTGCCTCGGAGCCTACAGCTATGGGGCGGTCGGATCAACCGGCGCACAAAAGGAACTTGGAGCGCCACTTGACGGCACACTCTTTTTCGCAGGAGAGGCCACCGATATCACAGGCCATAACGGCACCGTCCACGGAGCCATCGCGAGCGGCCATCGCGCCGCGCAAGAAATACTAGACAGCATCGGTTCGCTGACGGCATAAGAAGACTCCTTGCGCGGGCCCCTTGCTTAAGGATTGTTCCGGTAAGAGTAGATTCCTCTTCTACTACAGGCATACCCGTATATCCGATCTACAGTCTTCATCCGTAACGTCTGTAGCTGGGCGCCACGTTTTTGTGTCGGATACCACGTTAGGGTTCGGCTCGCGCCTCTTGATAGAGTCTTTCTTCAGCACAGTTTGGGGATTTAAAATAGTAGATGGCAGATCAAGCTCAACCTATTGTCTGGCCAGGCCGACCTTATCCCCTCGGAGCTATGTGGGATGGCGAGGGCGTGAACTTTGCCCTCTATTCTGAACATGCAGAAAAAGTAGAGCTCTGCCTTTTCGACCTGTCGGGCAAGCGCGAGACGCAGCGCATTGCTCTGCCTGAGCATACGGACATGGTCTGGCACGGCTACCTTCCCGAAGGCCGTCCCGGGCAGCTCTATGGATACCGCGTCTACGGCCCCTACGCTCCCGAGCAGGGCCATCGCTTCAATCACCACAAGCTTCTTCTTGACCCCTATGGCAAGCAGATCCAGGGAACGCTGAACTGGAACGATTCGCATTTCGGATATCGCGTCGGCAGCAAGCAGGAGGATCTCTCCTTCGACCGCCGCGACAACGCGGCTGGAATGCCGAAGAACAAGGTGATCGACTCTGCTTTTACCTGGGGAGCGGACGCGCCACCGAATATTCCCTGGCACGAGACACTCATCTACGAGCTGCACGTTAAAGGCTTCACCATGTGTCACCCCGATGTTCCAGCGCGATTGCGCGGAACGTACGCCGGCCTCGCAACTGCGCCCGTGATTGAGTACTTGACGCGACTGGGCGTCACTGCGATCGAGCTCATGCCAGTGCATAGTTTTATCGATGATCGCCAGTTGGTGGAACGTGGGCTGCGCAATTATTGGGGCTACAACTCCATCGGATTTTTCGCACTCGAGCCGCGGTATCTTTCGACGAACTCGATCCGCGAATTCAAGACGATGGTAAAGACCCTGCACTCTGCCGGTCTCGAAGTCATTCTCGACGTCGTCTACAACCACACGGCCGAAGGAAATCATCTCGGCCCGACGCTTTCTTTCAAGGGAATCGACAACAGCACGTATTACCGGTTGATCGGTGACAATCCGCGCTACTACATGGATTACACCGGCACCGGCAACGCCCTGAACGTCCGGCACCCGCGCGTTCTTCAGTTGATCATGGATAGCCTGCGCTATTGGGTGCTCGAGATGCACGTAGACGGTTTCCGCTTCGATCTTGCCGCCACCCTGGCCCGCGAGCTGCACGAAGTGAATCGCCTTGGAGCATTTCTCGACATCATCCACCAGGATCCAGTGCTATCGCAGGTCAAGCTGATCGCTGAGCCTTGGGACCTTGGCGAAGGCGGCTATCAGGTCGGCAATTTCCCAGTCGGTTGGGCGGAGTGGAACGACCGCTATCGCGATACTGTGCGCTCTTATTGGAAGGGCGATGATGGCGTCGTTGGCGACCTCGCGTATCGACTGACCGGATCGAGCGACTTGTACGCGCATAGCGGACGCCGCCCTTATGCAAGCGTAAATTTCGTAACCGCGCACGACGGCTTCACCCTCACCGACCTCGTCAGCTACAACTACAAGCACAATGATGCGAACGGCGAACACAACCGCGACGGCACCGATAACAATCTGAGTTGGAATTGCGGAGTGGAGGGTGCCACTGAAAACACCGAGATAAAAGCGCTGCGCGCGAAACAAAAACGGAACATGCTTGCGACTTTAATTCTTTCCCAGGGAATCCCGATGATCTATGCCGGCGATCCTGTTGGACAGACGCAAAACGGAAACAACAACGCCTATTGCCAGGACAATCCGACCACATGGATCAATTGGAGCCTTGAGTTTCAGGATCGAGACCTGATGGCGTTCGTGCAGCGCATCATTCACCTCCGTCGCCGGCATCCCATCTTCCGTCGGCGCCATTTCTTTCAGGGCCGTCCGATTAAAGGTGCCACCGTAAAAGACGTCCTCTGGCTGAATGCGAGTGGCAACGAGATGACCGAAGACGAGTGGCGCGATCCGTCGTTCCATTGCCTCGGCATGTTCTTGTCCGGTCAGGGTCTTGACGAAACCGATGAGCGCGGAAAGAAGTTGAGTGACGAAAATTTTCTTTTGCTTTTGAACGCCTATCACGAAGACGTGCCCTTCAAACTTCCGGCGTTCCAGCCCGTCGGGCGATGGATTGCATGGATGGATACCTCAGTCGATAACGGGCTGCGCCCCGGAAAAACGTACGACCCAGGGCAGACTTATCCTTTGCAGGGTCGCTCGATGGTGGTGCTGATGGAGCGTCGCAAGAACGGGAAGAAAGAGTCAGCAAACAGAGAAGAAAATCTAAACGGGGAAGTGTCGAGTGAAGCGGCGTCATAACATGCCCTTCGGCGCCGAGTGCCGCGACGACGGAAACGTGCGTTTCGCCCTGTGGGCTCCAGCCGCCGACAAAGTTGACCTGGTATTCAGGAATACGCTTGACGATCCGACCCGTCAAAAAACTATTGCTCTTGAGCGAGCCACGCAGGGATGGTTCGAACTTATCACCGCCGCGACCGCCGGTGACCAATATAGTTTTCGTGTTAACAACGGGCAGATGGTTCCTGACCCCGCCTCGCGCTTTCAGCCGAACGATGTGCACGAGCCGAGCGAGATCATTAACCCGGCGTCCTTCGACTGGCGCGATGACAGCTGGCGCGGCCGTCCTTGGGAAGAAGCCGTCATCTACGAGTTGCACGTCGGAACATTTTCGGAGCAGGGAACTTTCGCGGGAGTAGAAGAACGCCTCGACTACCTCAACGAGTTGGGCGTGACTGCGATTGAATTAATGCCGGTTGCCGATTTTCCAGGCCGTCGCAACTGGGGCTATGACGGAGTTCTCCCCTTCGCTCCCGACAGCACCTATGGTCGACCTGAAGATTTGAAGCGGCTGGTTCAGAGCGCCCACGAGCGTGGCCTCATGGTGCTGCTCGACGTCGTCTACAACCACTTCGGCCCGGAAGGAAATTATATTGGCCTGTACGCAAAGCAATTTTTCACTGCTCGCCACAAAACTCCCTGGGGAGACAGCATCAACTTCGATGGTCCGCAAAGCCGTGCCGTGCGCGACTTCTTCATCAATAACGCCATCTACTGGTTGACTGAGTATCACTTCGATGGACTTCGTCTTGACGCGGTGCATGCGATCCCCGATAACTCGAAACCAGACATTCTCACGGAGATCTCGGAGAAAGTACGAGCCGCAACCGGTCCCAGGAGACACGTTCACCTGATCCTCGAAAACGACAGCAATAAGTCGCGTTATCTGCGCCGGGAAAACGACAATTCAGCCGCACTCCAAACGAAAAAGCAACCCCGTCGGTCAGCCCCGAAATCATCAGAAGAGAGTTCGTCAGAGAGTTTGTCTAGCGAGGTAACAGAGCAGTGCCAACCAGAGGCCTACACCGCCCAGTGGAACGACGACATTCACCACGCGCTGCACGTGCTGCTTACGGGCGAGGATGACGGATACTATAAGGATTACGCTGTCTCTCCGATCGCTCAACTGGGGCGCTGCCTGTCGGAAGGGTTCGCATATCAAGGTGAAGCTTCACCTCACAGAAACGGCGCAGTAAGGGGAGAGTCCACCAAAAATTTGCCCCCGGGAGCATTTGTCTCCTTCCTGCAAAATCATGATCAGGTTGGCAATCGGGCCTTTGGCGAAAGAATCACGCAAATCGCAGACACAAACGCCGTTCGCGCTGCACTCGCCGTCCTGCTGATCGCTCCATCGCCGCCCATGTTATTCATGGGCGAGGAATTTTCGGCGGAAACTTCATTCCTCTTTTTCTGCGATTTTGAAAAAGACCTTGCCGCGGCGGTAACGACCGGAAGGCGTAATGAATTTGCGCACTTTTCAGCCTTTGCCGACCCATCCGCCCGGGAACGCATCCCCGACCCCAGCGCTGCGGCGACGTTTACGAGGTCACGGTTGAATTGGGCTGAGCTCGATCGGCAAAATAACCAGTCGTGGCTCCGCTTCTATCGTGATCTTCTTAGGCTTCGTCGCGAAAAAATCATTCCGCTTCTTTCGTCGAGTTGCAATCCGGAAGCTGAATATAGAATTCTCGGAAGTTCCGGCCTCGTCGCTTCCTGGAAATTTGCAAACGGGGCGCGGCTGACGGTGGCGGCCAATATGGGGACCAAAACAATATCCGGCTTTGCACTGCCGACCCACGCGCCTATTTATCAAACCTTCCAGACAACAGATGACTGGCTCCAGTCGGGCGAACTGCCACCTTGGTCGGTGATATGGTTTCTTGAGTCATGAAGGCCGCTTCCCGCATTCCGGTGTCCACTTATCGCCTGCAACTGAATAAGGATTTCACCTTTGTTCAGGCGACCGGGATCGTTCCTTACCTCTCCAACATCGGGATCAGCCACTGCTATGTGTCCCCATGCCTGAAGGCGCGGCCTGGAAGCATGCACGGTTACGACATCGTAGACCACAGCTCGTTCAATCCTGAGATTGGCACCGAAGAGGAATTCAATCTCTTCGTCGCGGCCCTTCACCGGCACGGCATGGGTTTGATCATGGATATCGTGCCCAACCACATGGGCATTATGGGAAGCGATAACTCCTGGTGGCTGGACGTGCTCGAGAACGGCCAAGCTTCGATCTATGCCGAATTCTTCGATATCGATTGGCACCCGCTGAAAGAGGAGCTGCACGGAAAAGTTCTTGTCCCGGTGCTGAATGATCATTACGGTGTGGTGCTTGAAAACGGGGATTTGAAGCTAAATTTCAACCAGGAACGAGGCGAGTTTGGTATTAGTTTTCACGAGCATCGATTCCCGCTCGACCCGAAAGAGTATCCGCGAATTTTGCAGCGCTGCGATGCGGGCGCGAACGCAATTAAAAGTGCGAACGGAGAGAACTGGGGGCCAAGCCCCGACGTACTCGAATTGCAAAGCCTGATCACCTCTTTCGGACACTTGCCCTTACAGCAAGAAGCCACGGGCGAGCGCATTGCCGAAAGAAATCGCGATAAAGAAATTCACAAGCGCCGCTTGTCAGAACTCGCAGCACGGTCGCCCGAGATTGCAAACTGCATCAACTACGCGATTCAATCGATCAACGGCGATTCCGCAAATCCATCGAGCTTCGAAGAACTGCACGAAATTATCAAAGCCCAGGCCTTCCGGCTGGCGAACTGGCGCGTTGCCTCTGACGACATTAACTATCGCCGCTTTTTCGACATCAATGACCTCGCCGGAATTCGGGTCGAGAAAAAAGAAGTGTTCGACGCCTCTCATAGGCTCGTGCTTCGACTGATTGCGGAGGGCAAGGTCGATGGATTACGACTCGATCATCCGGATGGCCTCTATAACCCCGTCCAATATTTTGAACGTCTGCGTACTGGCATCGCGGAGGCGGTCAAGTCGATTTCAGCCGAAACAAAAACTCAAACATCAGCCGAAATATCAGCCAAAACGAACGACGAAAGCACTCTCCGTTGGGTGCTGATCGAAAAAATTCTCACCGGCTCTGAACGCCTACCCCCGGAGTGGGCCGTGGATGGAACGACGGGCTACGATTTTTCAAACCTGGTGAATGGACTCTTCGTCGAGTCATCAGCGGTCATGCGAATGGAGCGCATCTATCGCAACTTCATCGCCAATGAAATCGATTTCGAAGAATTGGCCTATACCTCGCGCAAACTCATTATCCGCGTCGCTTTGGTGAGCGAGCTCAACGTGCTGGCAAATATGCTGACTCGCATCGCGCTCTCGCGCCGCCGGACATGCGATTTCACCACCAACAGCTTGCGCGACGCGCTCACCGAAATTGTCGCGAGCTTTCCGGTTTATCGCACTTATGTCAGCGAGGCTGGACTATCCGAGTACGACGCCCGCTACATACAGAAGGCGGTCGACACCGCCAAATGGCGCAGCCCAGCGGCCGACACCAGCATTTTTGATTTCATCGGCGATGTGATTCTCACCCGCATCGCGGAAGGGCAAAACCCGACTTACAGGAGTTCTGTCATTGACTTCGCCATGAAGTTTCAGCAGTTCACTAGTCCAGTTATGGCGAAGGGCATCGAAGACACTGCCTTCTACCGCTACAACCGGCTGGTTTCTCTCAACGATGTAGGCAGCGATCTACACCGCTTTGGAGTTCCCGTCTCCGAGTTTCACGCCGCGAATCGTGGGCGCGTTTCATCCTGGCCCCACGCCATGCTCGCAACCAGCACCCACGATTCGAAGCGCTCTGAAGACGTGCGTGCCCGTATCAATGTTCTTTCGGAGTTATCAGCATTGTGGCGTCTTCGCGTGCGAGACTGGCGTCGCATTAATCGCAGTCTGCGTCGCAGTTTGAGCGGACGCCCGGCGCCGCGTCCGAACGATGAATATCTTGTTTACCAGACGCTCGTTGGAGCTTGGCCGCTTGCTCTTGACGAAAATAGTCCTCGCGAAGATTTCAAGGCTTTTAGCCACCGCATTGAAGCTTACATGCTAAAAGCGATCCGCGAAGCCAAGAGCAATACGAGTTGGATCAATCGCAGCGTTGACTATGAAGACGCTGTCACTTCGTTCGTGAAAGCGCTGATCGAGCCGGGACCAAAGAATCGTTTCCTCGCTAATTTTTTCCCCTTTCAGCGCCAGGTGGCGCGCTTCGGAATGTGGAATAGTCTCTCGCAGACTTTGTTGAAATTAACCTGCCCCGGAGTGCCTGATATTTATCAGGGAAACGAAATCTGGGATTTCAGTCTGGTCGATCCCGACAACCGCCGGCCCGTCGATTACGAGTGTCGACAGCGAGCGTTTGAAACTCTTCCGCAGCCAGGCGCTTCGAACTCTGAAGTTCTGAGACGGCTTCTGGAGACTCCAGAAGACGGCCGGATCAAGCTGCACTTAACCTCGAGGACACTATGTTTCCGCCGGCAGCACGCGGATCTTTTCCGCGAGGGAGAGTACTTAGTGCTGGGCGTAGCTGGCCCGAAGGCGGACAAGGTGCTTGCGTTCGCGAGAAAGTATAAAGACGCTACCGCCGTGATCATCGTCCCTCGCCTCGTCGCCGGCCTGATCGATGAATCGAATTCTGAATCCAAACCTGAATCGAGCACTGCATCAAACTTTAAATCAACCTCTGGAGCGAATTCTCACAATGCGCGGCCCAATGTGGCTGAGGCCATAAATACGTTCGGTTTCGATCTTCTGCCGCTACCGCCGCAAGTGTGGGGAGAAACTCACGTGCTCCTGCCGAATGATGGCCGAGCAAAATGTCACAACGTCCTGACCGACCAGGTTTTGGAAGTGGACGGTCAGATCAGAGTGGCGGAAGCCCTCGCCGACTTTCCCGTCGCGCTTTTCCTCCTGGAATAAAACGCGTTCCCGGAGAAAAATGGCCGTCAAAACGAAGCGCTTTGGAATAAAAAAAGGGACGTCGCTGGGTGCGACGTCCCTTTACCTACCAGCAACTGATCTTACTTGTTCTCTGCTCCGAATTCCTTGCGTTGAATAATCGGACGCGCCGCCCTTGCTGCCGCAGCTGCTGGCATTGAAGTGACCGCTCCGTAGCGCTCAAGAAGCACGGGAACCATCGCACCCTCAGCTTCTTTGACGAAGGTCAGCTTGCTCTCGCCGATCATGTCCACGCGGATGAAATCTCCGAGGCGCACCTGACCGGTGGCAACCAGGTTCGCCAGAGGAAACACGAGATGCCGTTCGATGGCACGCTTCAGGTGACGCGCTCCGTATTTCGGATCGGTCCCTTCGACAAGCAGAAAGTTCTTCACCGCAGGCGTGCAGTTGAAGACGAACTGGTGTGCGCCAGCAGCCATCAGAACGCGCTGCTGAACCATACCCAGTTCGATTTCGAGAATTTGCTGCAGGTGCTCCGGACGCAAGGTCTTGAACACCACAACCTTGTCGATGCGATTCATGAATTCCGGCGCAAACTTGCGTCGTGCCGCGTCCACCGCTGAGCGGTTGATCTTGTCGTCGAGCGCGTTATCTACCTGCACCGCCCTTGGTGCGAATCCTAACCCGCCATCCACCAAACCGTTCATCTCAGCCGCCCCGAGGTTCGAGGTCATGATGATGATGCAGCTAGAGAGGTCGACGCGGCGGTTGTCACCGAGAGTCAGGGTCGCCTTGTCGAGAATGCCAAGCAGCAACTGCCAGAGCGAGTCGGAAGCTTTCTCAATTTCGTCGAAGAGCAGGATCGACAGTTTGAGCTTTTCCGTATGCCACTGGTTGAGCGCTTCCTGAGTGAGCAGCGGATGCGTCTCGCGATGCCCCAGATATCCCGGAGGGGAACCGATCAACTTAGCAATTTCGTGGGAGTGCTGGAACTCCGCGCAATCGATTTTGATACACGCTTTCGCATCGCCGAAAAGTGACTCCGCGACCGCTTCAACCACGCGTGTCTTGCCGGAGCCGGTTGGTCCGAGAAATAGCAGGTTTCCCACCGGACGCCCCGGCGCATTCAGGCCAGCCAGAAACATCTGGTAGATTTCAGCAACTTTTTCGATAGCCTGATCCTGGCCCACAATTTTCCGGCGCAGAGCAGTCTCAAAATCGCGAGCGTCGTTGCTGCGGCGGCTGGGATCCAGCACGGTTGCAAGGTTCGTTCTCATGGTGTCGGGCCCTTTTTTCCTATCACCAAACTGCATGCTTTCGGCCATACTGCTCATTTTTTGTTGTCCGTCAGGAGCAAACTACCCCGCTCTCCCACTATGCCCTAGTGCAAGCCGTTCGCCATCCCAAAATCAGCCACATCTCCGGCCATTCCATCTATTTAGATGCCCAAATTGCAACAAGGCGCGCTCCCCGCCTTTCGGCCATCGAAACCGCTTAGGAGCAATTCTTTGCAGACTGCTGGAACTTTCAAGCAACTCGCCGAAGTTTCCGGTCAAGACAGTCGTCCCGGATGCCCCTGTCCCGTAATCGCGCCCTCGCTTGGCCCGACGTAACTGGCGGAAGAGATTACTTCAACGGACAATCGCATTGAAGATATTTGTGCCTCCGGAGAACAAATTGCCCCCATTCTTGCTTCCTTGTCTGGCTCCTGGCTTTTCCTCGGCAAAAAGGCTTGACCGAGAACTTTTCAGGAATAAACTTAAAGCTATCTACCGCCACAAGTTTTCTTTCTCCAGTCTCGTAACCTTCTTCCTGCGGGTCTCTGTCGCAAGCTTCGGATTGCTTCATCCGAACGCCGCCGCTGTGCAGAATCAAGCTAAAGCTCAGTTGATAAATGCGAAGGCTGATACCGCGAAGGCGGCGTCACTTCAGCCTTCCGCCGCCCTTGTAGCTCCTGCCGGATCGGAAGTTTACGCGGCCCTACGCGGAGAAAGCATTCCATCCATCGCCCGCAAAAATCTGAAACGCACCAAATATTTGACTTCGAATGAGCTGGCGGAAGCGATTCGCAAAACCAACCGCAATCGACAGGGAATTTTCCTCAAAGCAGGAGAGCAGATCATCATTCCCGGAATTCTTGACGCGCCTATTGTAGAAAAATCCGTCCCGGTTGCAAGAGATTTCGAAGTTCGCGCTATTTATTTAACCGGAATTATGGCCGGAAGCGAACATGGCGAACGCATTATCCGCCACTGGCGTGAGGTTGGAGGCAACGCCGTCGTTTTCGATATTAAAGATAGTGACGGCGTCATCAACATCGCCTTCGATCATCCGCTGGCTACCGGCCAAAAGCACTACATTTCAGACCTTCCGAAGCTCATCCGATTCCTGCACTCGCAGAATATGCATGCCATCGCTCGCATTGCGATCTTCCGCGACGAGCACCTGGTCACGACGCATCCAGAGCTCGCCATCAAATCGCGCAAGACGGGGCAGCCATGGCGGGAGAATGGGAAGTTGGTTTGGACGGATCCTTCCAACCCGATGGTTCAGGATTACGACATTGCCTTGGCGAAGTTCGTTTCGCAACAGGGAGTCGATGAAGTTCAGTTCGATTACGTTCGCTTCCCGGCGGAAGGGGACCAGAAAGATGCGCTCTTCGCATATCAGGCGGCTCTTCCATCGGCGGGGGCGGTTGTCACCTCTGTCATTGATACTTCCGTCCACGCCCTGCCCTCGGCCGACGACGTCAAGAAAAATGGTGTGCAGCAGAAGCACGAGGTCGCAGTCCATCAGTCGAAGCCGAAACCGCACGAAATGCAGCGCTCCGAAGTGATCGCGAATTTCCTCGAGCGTGCCTACGCTCAGATTCACCCTAGCGGCGTGCTGCTTTCACTCGATGTATTCGGAATCATGGCGTGGCAGCGCCCGGTCGACCTTTCGCACACCGGACAAGACATCGTTGCCATGGCCAAGCACTGCGACGTGCTTTCTCCGATGATTTACCCTTCGCATTTCTTTGGCATGGATGGCATCGCTCACCCGGGCGACGCGCCCGAACATTTCATAGGCGAGTCGATGGAGCGCTTCAGGGTCATCACGAAAGACAGCGGCGTTGTGCTGCGCCCGTGGTTGCAGGCCTTTGCCTGGAGAACCAGGACTTACTCACCGCAATATGTAGAAGTGCAGATTGAAGTTGCGAAGCAGAAGGGAGGCGTCGGCTTCCTTTTCTGGAACGCAAACAACGATTATTCGAAACCGTATACCGCGATGCCGGAAATGAAAGCCGCTAAAAACCGGTACTTCCGAGGGGATGAAGTAGGCATGAAGTCGGTGGCACAGGCAAGTGCTATTGGCGCGGTAGAGGTACCCACGCTAGACGGTCCAGCGAAACACTAATCCGACTCTACGTTCCCACAGAGCCCTTGTTGCGATCGTCCGGCAGCCTAGGCCGCGACAATCGATGAGTGCGGCTTTTCCGCAGCCAGAACCTTCACATAACAATCTGAGTGAACGGCGTTTCCTTTGTCGTCTGTGCAGGTTTCAGGTTGAAGCAGCGTGAGAGGGCGTTGGCAGATGGCGCAATTTACAGGTGCAGCTTCGGTAGCCATAAGGAATCTTTTCTCCCCGGCGCGAGGACTACAACTTCGCAATGCCGAAATTCTACTGATAAATTCTAAATTTGCAAGATACCCCGCCGAATTTTTAGATAATAATTTCTGTTCTTTTGGTCCGACGGCGTCTTCTCAGGTGACCCCCGCTCTAGCCCCGGGAATTTTGACCAATCTAGCGCCCGAGATGAAACTCCTTGACCTTCGCGAAAACCGATGGGTGAGAGCTTCTGAGGCGATAGCTTCAGCCGCGGAAAACTTCCTTGGGCCTCTGCATCGGTTTATCGCGTTTGCCAAGACTTCAAAAGCAAAGAGCGGCGCCCAAACCTCGGAATAATAAAGAACTTAGAACGCAGAATCTCCACTTTTGAGGCATGCCAGTGCTGATCTTTTTCCTGCAGTAATAGTTACCATCTGGCGACTGATTACCCACCTAGGGCCATGTCCTAAAGTATCCCATCCAGCTTAATGTGTGATTGACAGCGCGAGGCAGGATGATGCGATCTCTTCTAATAGTTTTCCTCTTGAGTTTAGGTCTGGCGGCCCGGGACCAAAAATTCACCTCGAATACCTCGAACTTTACCTCGACCTCAACCTCGAACTCTAACTCGAACAGCGGTTCCCCTTCCAAGGCCGCGACCAACCCGTTCTGGACGATTGGGACTCGCGTCGACACCAGCATCCTGGCCGGGCTCGTGGCCGCTGATGCCATCACCACACAGCGCGGACTTAGCCAGGGCTACCGCGAAGCAAATCCGCTCATGCGCCCGTTCGTGACGAGGGGGCCGGCTGGGCAGGCTGCGGGTTCGGCCATCGGCTTTGGCAGTGCCATGGGAGTCGCCTATCTGCTTCATCACACTCACCACTACAAGGCTGAGCACATCGCCATGCGCCTGATGATCGCAGGCGAAGGCGCATTCGTCGCGAACAACGTCCTTGTCACTCGCTGAAATCACCGAGGGACGTGAGCGGCAATTCTTACTTGTATTTCCTTGCTCAGAGCCACAAAATTTCGAAAAGTGCACGCAAGGTCAGCGTGCTGCGGCGTTTATAATCGAGCCAGGGTTGTCGTAGAGATCGCGCAAGAAACCTTAGGCCAGTTGGGCGAATCTCATACCCGGATTTCTTACCAGGAATTCATACCCAAGGAGTTCGAATGGCGATTCAGAAAACCGACAAGATCTGGCACAACGGCAAGCTTATTAATTGGGATGACGCGACGCTTCATGTGATGTCCCACGTCGTGCACTATGGGTCTTCTGTGTTCGAAGGCGTGCGCTGCTATGCGCTGCCGGGCGGGCCAGCTATTTTCCGCGCCACCGAGCACATGCAGCGCCTGATCGATTCCGCGCGCATCTATCGGATCGACGTTCCTTTCACGCGCGACGAAATTTTTCGCGGAATGCTTGAGTTGGTGAAACACAACGCGGTGTGGCCCTGCTACATCCGCCCCATCATCCTTCGTGGCTATGGAGAAGCCGGGGTCAATCCTTTCAACTCGCCGACCGAGGTTTATGTCTGCAATTATCCGTGGGGAAAATATCTGGGATCGGACGCCAGCGAAGGCGTCGACGTCTGCATTTCTTCGTGGACGAGAATTGCTCCAAATACCTTGCCGGCTATGGCGAAATCAGGTGCGAACTACATGAATTCGCAGCTCATCAAGATGGAAGCCATCACCAACGGCTACGCCGAGGGCATCGCGCTTGACGTCAATGGCTTCGTGAGCGAGGGCTCGGGCGAGAACTTGTTTGTGGTTCGTAACGGCGTTCTTTACACCGCGCCGCTTGGCAATTCAGTGCTCCCGGGCATAACGCGCGACTCCGTGATGCAGATCGCGCGCGACATGGGAATCAAGATCATCGAGCAACAGATTCCGCGCGAATCGCTCTACATCGCCGACGAAGTTTTCTTCACCGGTACAGCCGCCGAGATCACGCCAATCCGTTCCGTCGACAGGATCAGCATTGGCGCCGGGACTATCGGGGCCATGACGAAGAGTCTTCAATCCGAGTTCTACGGAATCGTCCACGGAGACAAGCCAGATCGCTATGGCTGGTTGACACCGGTTCAAGTTGGCGCCGCCAAACACCCCGTCGGAGTCTAGCAGCTGAGCTTTCGGCTCCGTTTGCGCTCTAACTCGGCGGGGATTATATTTGCTTAAACAAACGGCCATCGTTTCCTACGGAAAAATGTCCTGGTTCACGCCCTGCTTTTGCCCGATGCACAGCTCTAAAGGAGATTTTCATGTCTGGTCTCACTCCCGATTTCGCCGCTTTTTACTGCGCAATGATGCTCGATGGTTTCGGTCGAGAAGTGGAAACCACTAAACGAGTTCTAGCTGCCATCCCGGAAGCGAAGAAAGACTACCGCCCGGATCCGAACGCCCGATCGGCATGGGAACTGGGCTGGCACCTTGCCAACACTGACGTTCAATTTTTGAACGGCATCGCGGACCGGAATTTCAAGATGGGCGCTGCCGCCAACAAGCCCACGACAGTGGCTGAGCTCGTCTCTTGGTACGGAGAGCATGTTAAGGCCGGATTTGACCGTGTCCGCGCCTTGACTCCGGAACAGCTGGTCGAACCGGTTCAGTTCATGATGTTCAACTTGCCGAATGCGTTCTATCTCGGCTTCCTCAATAATCACAGCATTCATCATCGCGGCGAATTGGCGACGTATCTACGTCCCATGGGATCGAAAGTTCCGGCTATCTACGGCGGAAGCTTCGACGAGCCGATGCAGGCAGCCGCTTAACCTTTCAAGATTTGGCCACTCCTTAGCGAAGCTAGAGCTGCTGCACGAAGCGGGGACGAAGTCCCGGCCCAAGAACGCCCGGTCGCCACGTCCCCTCAACGTGACAGACCGGTTGGATGTTCCCTCGTCGGCAATCTCTTCAACGGCAGGTGACTTCCGTCATCTCGTACTAGCGCTCACTTCCGGTCATCATAACGGCTGGAGTTCACCCCGAATGAATATCGATGACCTGCTCCGAATTGCCATGGAGCGCCGCAGCTCCGACCTTCATCTCAAGGTAGGGAACTACCCGCACCTACGCATTGACGGCGACCTCGTGCCGCTGACCGATCAGCCGCGCGTCTCAGCAGAAGATATGTTGAATATGGCCTTCAGCATGATGTCGGCGCGCCAGAAGCAGAAATTCAAAGAGACCTCCGAAATTGACATGGCATACGGCGTCGCCGGACTGGGCCGCTTCCGTGTGAACGTATTTCAGCAGCGCGGCAACGTTGGACTCGTGCTTCGAGTGATTCCGACCAAGATTCGGGCGCTCGACGAACTCTTCCTGCCTAAAATTGTTGAACAGATTTGCGAAATGCCTCGTGGCCTGGTGCTCGTAACCGGTGTGACCGGCTCCGGTAAATCAACGACCCTGGCCGCCATGATCGACCGCATTAACTCCACTCGAGCCGAACACATCATCACTATCGAAGATCCTATCGAGTTTTTGCACCGGGACAAGAAGGGATATGTAAATCAGCGCGAAATCGAGGTCGATACGCCGTCGTTTTCCTCGGCGCTGCGAGCTTCTCTTCGTCAAGATCCTGACGTCATCCTGGTCGGCGAAATGCGCGATCTCGAAACCATTGGAACCGCGCTGCACGCCGCCGAAACCGGACACATGGTGTTCTCGACCCTGCACACGCTGGACGCGGTCGAAAGCATTAATCGAATTATCGCCATCTTCCCGCCGCCCGAGCAGAAGCAGATTCGCTTGCAACTGGCCGCCGTTCTGCGCGCCATCGTTAGCCAGCGCCTGGTTCGTCGTTCCGACTCAGAAGGGCGGGTGCCTGCGGTCGAAGTCATGGTGACCACCTCATATATCCGGGAATGTATTCTGGTTCCTGAAAAGACCCGTGCCATCCGCGAAGCCATTTCCGCAGGTACTTCGCAATACGGCATGCAGACGTTCGACCAATCGCTCTGGGATTTGTTCCAGGCCGGGCTGGTTAATTACGAAACCGCTCTCGAGAGCGCCTCGAATGCAGACGAATTCAAGCTGCGTATGCAGGGCATTGCTTCGACCGCCGACATCTCGCGGCAGTCAATGCAGTCAGCGGGCTTTGGGCGGTAGAAGAACAATTTTCGCTTGGGGCAAGGGCGCACCACGGTGCGCCCTTTTTTCTATTTATGGCATATATAAGGAAGACGTGGCAGGCAAGAGCTCTGCACAAAGTGAGTCTGTAGGAAAAGCTAGTTGGGCTTGCGAAATTTACTGTCGGCCATATAGCGCACCATGATGGCATCAGTGGCATTCTTAAACTGGCGCTGCAGATCGGGCACGGCGGGAGTACGCCTTTCCTGGCGAACCGTCTGCCTGAACTTCTCGCCCATCTCGGAGTCGCTCGTTACAACCTGCATATAGAACCAGAGGAAATGCCGCATCTGGTCCACAGCGGACTTCAACGTTTGAATCGATTCCATCTCCGGCTGGTGAGCGAGGGCTTCCATCAACTCAGGATCCGTCGGAGCCTGCATGGCCGCGCAATTCAATTCGCGCTGAATCATACGCAGGTCGTCGGTAACGCTGACAATACGAAGGCGGACTTGCTCCATTGTTTCTTTATTCTCGTTATCCATAAAATCCTCTCAGTACGAACGAGCTTCCGTCTTCTTCATGTTCAAGATCGCACCCGGCGACCGGCGCGCAAAGATTCCCCGTGTTCATGAGCTTCGGTAATTGAAGTTACCTTGGGTCAAAAGCTGCGCGGATCACGGCTTGCGAACCTGGCTATAAGAGGAGGTTTACGGTCAGGTTCCTCATCGAGATGCGAACCCGAGATGCTAAGCAATGACCCGTAAAGGGTGTGATACAAACAAGTCGACATGACACTTCCCCAAACCGGCCTTGTCCGCGCAATTGGCCGTTGGAGCCTGGCTGCCTTGGCAGTGAACTCCGTGATAGGCAGCGGTATTTTTGGTTTGCCAACCACCGTGGCGGCGCTGCTCGGAAGACGCAGCGTGGTGGCGGTGCTGATCGCCGGAGCCGCGATCGGCGTGATCATGGCATGTTTTGCCGAAGTGGCTTCGCAATTCTCAAACGCTGGAGGCCCTTATCTCTACGCCCGAACAGCATTCGGCCGCCTTACCGGCATCGTCGTGGGCTGGATGCTGTATCTCGCCCAGGTTGCTGCTCCGGCGGCGAACGCCAACTTATTTGTCATCTATCTCGCGGAGTTTTGGCCGGCGGCAAAAGAACCATGGCCTCGCGCGATCATCCTGACGTCGCTGATCGGTGTTCTTGCGTTAGTCAATATCTTCGGCACACGGCAAGGAACAATCGTGAGCAATGTCTTTACCGTCGCGAAACTCCTTCCACTGCTGATGGTAATAACCGCCGGGGCTGTGGTCACCATCCTGCACCATGCTCCATTGGGCATGACACCCTCTCAGCCGCCAGCTGCCTGGATGAAGGCGATGGTCCTCCTGATTTTTGCTTATGGTGGCTTTGAGACCGCAGTGACGCCTATGAGCGAAGTTAAGAACCCGAGGCGCGACGCGGTCTTTGCCCTATTTGCCGGACTAGTGACTTGCACGGTGATTTACGCGCTTGTGCAGTGGGTAGTCATCGGAGTGTTGGGGCCAGTCTCCCTATCCGATCGCCCGCTGGCTGAAGTAGCGAGATTGACGATGGGCAATAGCGGAGCCGGATTGGTAGCTATTGGAGCCCTGATCTCCGTCTACGGATATCTAAGCGCCAAAATGCTTGGCATGCCGCGTGTGACCTTCGCGCTCGCTAAGAATGGCGACCTCCCTCAGATTTTTGCTGCTTTGAATTCCAACTTTCAAACTCCGTGGTTTTCAATTCTGTTTTATGCGGTGGCGGTCTGGGGACTGGCATTGTTAGGCAGTTTCACCTGGAATGTAACTCTGTCCGTAGTCGCCCGGTTGTTGTACTACGCAGTCGTTTGCGCCGCGCTACTCGCCTTGCGCCGGTCTTCGCCACAAGCAGCAGCTTTCCGTTTGCCGGCGGGCCCCTTATTTGCCCTTCTCGGAATCGGCATCTGCCTGGCGTTGGCGACGCAGGTGGATTTGAGTAAGTCCATCATCCTTGGCTTAACCTTGGGCGCGGCCTTATTGAATTGGATATGGGCAAAGTATGTGAATCGAAGGGCAGTGGTGAATCAAGAGTAAGTTGACGAATTCGTCCCCACCTCTATGTTAGGCTTCCTCGCAATGAGATTTTGCAGTGTATTAGTTTGCCTGTTCATTATCTGGGGGGCAGCGCTCAAAACTGTGGCCCAGGAGGTACCGCCCGCCAATAAACCCTCTTCAGGCCGTTATACGACCGAAAAAAATGTTGGGATTCCGATGCGCGATGGGATCGTATTACGCGCCGACATTTTGTGCCCAGCAGGCGGTGAGAAGTTTCCTGTGCTCGTGTACCGAACGCCCTACGGCAAAGATGCAGCTCAGCAAGAATACAAAACATTCGTTCATGCAGTGGAGCGCGGATACGCTGTTGCGATCGTGGATGTGCGCGGGCGCTACCATTCCGGCGGTGAGTTTCGTCCCTACGAAAACGAAGGGCGCGACGGCTATGACACGATCGAATGGGCCGCGCGACAGCCCTGGTCAAACGGCGACGTCGGAACATTCGGTCTCTCTTATCCCGGGGCTGTGCAGTGGCTGGCTGCGGTTGAGAATCCGCCGCATTTGAAAGCGATGGTACCGGCGATGACCTTTTCCACGCCGCAGAATTTTTTCTTCGCCGGCGGAACCTGGGACATGTCATGGACGGAATGGATCTGGGACAACATCGCCTGGGATATTCGGGTGAAGAAAAATCTCCCTGGCCCGCGCAACGAAGACGAGTCCTTGTCAGCGTGGAAGGTCGAAGGCCCGAAGATGCTGGGAGCGCTTCCGATTTCAAATGTTCCGCAACTGCAGGATGTAGCGCCCTTCTACTTCGACTGGCTTAAGCATCCCGCCGAAGATCCGTGGTGGAACTGGAGCGAGCTCCGGAATAAGTATGGCCAAACTCATGCCGCCGTCTTGAATCTCTCGGCGTGGTATGACGATAACTATGGTCCCGAAGGGGCGACCACGAACTATGCTGGCTTGCTCAAGTCACGCGCTGGTAGTCATTCGTCGGACGATCGGTCCCAAGAAAAAGACAAGCGAACCCATCTGTTGCTCGGGCCGTGGGTGCACGGCGTAGACAACACCGGCAAGACGAAATCTGGTGAACGGGAATTTGGCGCGACGGCGACCATCGATTACGATGACGTCGTGCTGCGGTGGATGGATCATTACCTCAAAGGCGCGCAGAACGGCGTTGAGCGCGAAAAGCCGGTGCGATATTTTGTGATGGGCTCAAACCAGTGGAGGGAAGCGGATACTTGGCCGCCTGCGGCAGATCGCAAGTCCCTCTTCTTGGCTCCTGGGGGCTCCAACGCGCGAATCGGCAAACTGGAATACAAGAGCACGAACCAGCGGCCTGCATTCAGCGAGTTCGTCTCCGACCCTGCGAACCCCGTAGTGAATGAATACGCTTCTTCGGGAGCGCACGACTATCGCAAGCTTATTGAACGCGACGACCTATTGACCTTCGACTCGCAGCCACTGGAGAAAGATACTGAAATAACCGGCCCCATCGAGGCTCGCATGTTTGTCTCATGCGATTGCCGCGACCTCGATTTGTGGGTACGACTCGAAGATGTTTCTTCGGACGAAACCGCTTTCAATCTCATGAACCCCGGATTAGACGTTCTGCGCGCCAGCTATCGCGATCTTGCTCTCGGGCGCCAGTGGCTTGAACCACTCAAGACTTACGAACTTGATCTCAAAAATCTGATCACCAGCAACGTTTTCCTGAAAGGTCATCGCATTCGAGTCCAAATCTCAGGAAGTTTTTATCCGAATTTTTCCCGCAACTTGCAAAGCGGAAAATCCGAAGTCGAGAGTGCGGAGAGCAAGAAAGCCCGCATCCGCATTCTGACCGACTCTCATCACCCATCGCAGATAGTGCTGCCAATTGTCGCCAACTCCAATTAAATTTGTGAGTGCCTGACCGCCTGCACGTGACCGCTGTTTTTTTGGAGGACGATACTTGTACAAGGCTTCGTGTTTTTGTCTTTTCGTTTGCACCGCCGCAATTGCGTCCTTTGCCCAGCGCCTACCCGTCCTCAAGCAGATCGATCTCCCGCACCCCTATTACTTTCGCGAAATGTACCTTCCACAGCTCACCACAGGCGCGAGCGCAGCCGCTTGGTCTCCGGATTCGCGCAGCCTCGTCTACTCCATGGCGGGCTCTTTATGGCGTCAGGAACTCGCCAGCACGAAGGCCGTGCAAATTACCTCCGGCTCTGGCTACGACTATCAGCCGGACTGGTCATCCGATGGGCGCTGGATCGTCTTCGCGCGCTACCAGCGCGACGCTGTCGAACTTTACTCACTGAATACTGCCAACGGCGAGACCAAAGAGATGACATCGGGTGGCGCGGTTAACGTCGAGCCGCGCTTTTCCCCGGATGGCAAGAAAATGGCATTCGTCTCGACGTCGTACAAGGGGCACTTCCATATTTTTGTTGGACGCTTCGAGGACGGCTCACTGATCGATGCGCGCCAACTCACTGCCGAAAATGTCAGCACACTGCCGCGTTATTATTACAGCCACGTCGACCACGAAATCAGTCCTGCGTGGACGCGCGATGGCTCTGAGATCCTCTTCGTCTCAAATCGGGGACATATTCACGGTACCGGCGGCTTCTGGAAAGTAAAGGCCGACGCTTCACCTGACACGGCTTCCGCCAGCTACAAAGAAATTCACTACGAAGAAACGAACTGGAAGGCGCGTCCCGATTTTTCTCCCGACGGCAAGCGCATGGTCTACGCCTCCTACATTGGGCAGCAGTGGCATCAACTTTGGGTCATGCCCGCAGACGGCGGCGACGCATTTCCGATTTCCTATGGCGCATTTGACAACACCTACCCGCGATGGTCACCCGACGGCTCGAAGATTTGCTTCATCTCGAATCGCAACGGAAACACTTCGCTCTGGGTGCAGACAATTCCCGGAGGGGAGCAAACTGAAGTCATCGCGCACGATCGTAAATATCTTCGGCCCATGGGCCATATTGCTTTGAAAGTCGTCGATGCACTTAACAAGCCCGCTGCGGCGCGCGTCTTCATCACCGCTTCCGACGGACTCGCTTACGCTCCCGACAACGCCTGGATGCAAGCGGACGATAGCTTCATTCGCGCCGAGCGCCCGTTTGAGGCCCATTACTTCGACTCGACTGGATCATCCGAAATCGATGTCCCAGTTGGAGAAGTACACGTTGATGTCATGCGAGGCTTTGAAAATCAGTTTGTCCAGAAAAAGGTTGAGGTCAAGGCCGACGGCACAACACAGTTGACGGTTCGCCTCACGCCGCTTCAGAAAGAAACGGCGGCAAAGACGACATGGGTGAGCGGAGACGTTCACACCCACATGAACTATGCCGGGACGTATCGCAACACCCCGTCGCACTTGGTTGAACAGGCCGCAGCCGAAAATCTCGCTATCGTCGAAGATCTGGTTGTAAACAAAGAGCAGCGCGTTCCAGATATTTCCTATTTCTCTCCTCAGCCAGACCAGGCTTCAACCGCCGATCATCTCTTGGTGCACAGCCAGGAATTTCACACCAGCTACTGGGGGCACCTCGGGCTCCTCCATCTTAGAAACAACTTCATTCTTCCCGGATACGCCGGATACCCCAATACCGCCGCCGCGAGTCTCTATCCAGCGAATGCAAACGTCGCCGACATGGCGCATGCGCAGGGCGCTCTCGTCGGATATGTGCATCCCTTTGACAGCGTTCCCGACCCTGCGAAGCCGGAACCGCTTACTTCCGAGTTGCCGGCCGATGTTGCGCTTGGAAAGGTTGATTACATCGAAGTACTCGGCTTCTCCGACCATGAGTCGACCGCCGAGGTTTGGTACAAACTTCTGAACTGCGGTTTCCGCCTGCCGACTGCTGCGGGCACCGACTTCATGGGCAACTACGCCTCGTTGCGTGGGCCGGTCGGCTTGAACCGAGTCTATGCCGAAGTTCCGTCGGGGCCGTTGAAGATCGAACCGTGGCTCGACTCAATCAAGGCGGGGCGCACCTTTGCGACGAACGGCCCGCTACTTCGCTTTTCTTTAGGTGGCCAAGGCATCGGCGGCGAAGTGCACTTGGCTAAAGCATCGGCCGACAAGAAACCGGATGTGAAATTCAGCGCCGATATGCGGTCCATGGTCCCCGTCGATCATCTGCAAATCGTCTGCAATGGGAAGGTGGTGCGTGACCTCTTAATCGACACGGCTCATTTTTCGACCAGCGTAAACGGATCAATCTCCATGGAGACGAGCGGCTGGTGCGTGCTTCGCGCCTTCAGCACTCACGCCAAATATCCGATCCTTGACTTGTATCCGTATGCGACGACCAGCCCCGTGTACGTGAGCATGGATGGTGCGCCTCTCAACCATGCCACGGACGCCGCGTATTTCGTAGCGTGGGTTGACCGGCTTATAGCCGCCGCCAAGACCAACACTTCATGGAATACGGATGCAGAGAAAGAATCCGTGTTGTCATTGCTGCAAGAAGCGAGAGGGAAGTACGCAGTGATGTTGCACTAAAATTTTTCCATAATTTCCTGCTTCCTGGATACTGATTTCATGCGCGTCATCATTGCAGGCGGAGGCACCGGCGGGCATGTCATCCCAGCTCTCGCCATCGCTCACCAGCTAAAAAAGCAATTCAACGCCGAAGTTTCATTTATCGGGACGGCTCGAGGCATTGAAACGCGGCTTGTCCCGCAGGCCGGTTTCCCGTTGGAACTGGTTCAGGTTGGGGCGCTCAAAAACGTAAGTTTGATGACGCGCGCAAAAACGATGTTCGACTTGCCTCGCGCCATCGCGGCCGCATCGCGCATGATTACCGCCTTCGATCCTGAAGTGGTTGTCGGTGTTGGTGGCTACGCCTCCGGACCGGCTATGGTTGCTGCAATCCGCCGCGGCCTCCCGACGCTTGCCTTCGAGCCAAACGTCGTTCCCGGATTCACAAACCGCATGGTCGCGCGTTGGGTTTCCGCCGCCGCCGTCCATTTCAAAGAAACCTGCCGCTATTTTCCGCGCTGCCGTGTCACGGGAGTTCCCGTGCGCGAGGATTTTTTTTTAATTTCAGAAGTGAATCGCATAAATTCCGGTAGCGCGCCCACTCTCCTCGTTTTCGGAGGAAGCCAGGGCGCCCGCGCCATCAACGATGCAATGATCGATTCACTTCCCGGCCTGCGCACAAAGATTCCCGGAATTCGCATCATTCACCAGACTGGCCAGCGCGATTACGATCGCGCTCTTGCCGCCTACAAACACTCGGGAGTTTTTGCGGAGGTTCACAAATTCATTGACGACATGCCGGAAACATTCGCGCGAGCGGATCTTTTAGTTTGCCGCTCTGGAGCCAGCACCGTGGCTGAGATTGCCGCGGCTGGCAAACCTGCGATCTTCGTTCCTTTCCCAGCCGCAGCCGATGATCACCAGAACATCAATGCTCGTGCCCTCGAACAGGCAGGCGCCGCCGTCGTCGTCGAAGAGAGCAATCTCGACGCCGCCTATCTCGTCGAAACGGTTGCGGCGTTGCTCTCCGATGGAGCGCGATTGCAGAGCATGTCCACCGCGGCACGATCGCTGGCGCATCCAAAGGCGGTAGAAGAAATTGCTGAAATGATCGACCGTCTGGCACGGCATGAAAAGTTCGCCGCTAACGCCAACTCCGCGCTGTCATCCTGAGCGGAGCGAACGAGCTGTGCAACTTCTAAGCGCCGGCAAGTTGCAGACGTCTCTTTTTCCGCGCAGGATAGCAGTTTTATTTCTGCGAGTCCCAGTTCGCGCAAGTGACGTAAGCTAACCTAACTGTTCAAAGCAGCACGCGGCCTAGTGCTCGGGTTCATTTTCTATGTTCGCCAAAATCCAGCGCATCCATCTCGTAGGCATCGGAGGCATCGGCATGAGCGGCATCGCCGAGGTGCTGCTGAATCTCGGCTACGAGATCACCGGGTCCGATGTTAGAAGCACCGCGGTTACACAGCGCCTCACCAGCCTTGGCGCCTCGATCTTCGCCGGACACGCTATTGCGAATGTAGCTGGCGCCGACGTTGTAGTAGCGACCTCCGCAGTGGCCGTCGACAACGCGGAAGTCGCGGAAGCGCGCCGACTTCATATCCCCGTTATTCAGCGAGCTGAAATGCTTGCCGAATTGATGCGCTTGAAATATGGAATCGCCGTCGCGGGCATGCATGGTAAAACGACGACAACGTCAATGATCGCCGCTGTACTCGCCGCCGGCGGACTCGATCCTACCGTGGTCGTTGGAGGAAGAGTCGATGCCATGGGTTCAAATGCGCGGCTGGGTAAGTCGCAATACCTTGTCGCCGAGGCCGACGAGAGCGACCGATCTTTCTTAAAGCTGTCGCCGATTTTATCGGTGGTCACGAACATCGATCGCGAGCACATGGATTGCTACCGCGATATGCGCGACGTGCGCCGTACTTTTCTTGAATTCATGGAGCGCGTCCCGTTTTATGGGATGGTCGTCGCCTGCAACGACGATCCGGTGCTGCAGCGGTTGCTTTCACGCGTCCATCGGCGGGTCACAACCTACGGAACCAGCCCGGGATCCGACTTCCTGATTCGCTTGACTTCGCAAGCTCATTCTAGAAGCGCGGGCGAGCCGAATCCGGTGGTTCTCTTCGGCGTCAGCTACAAAGAAGAAGATCTCGGGGAATTCGTCGTACACGTGCCCGGCGTGCACAACATACTCAACGCCACGGCTGCGATTTCAGTGGGCGTTGCGCTCGATATTCCCGCAGACCAGATTCGGGCGGGCCTAGGCGCCTTCCGCGGAGTCGATCGCCGCTTTCAATTCAAAGGCAAGGTCGCCGGTGTTACCGTCATCGATGATTACGGCCACCATCCCACTGAAATTCGCGCCACTCTGGCCGCCGCGCGCCAGTGCGGGTTCGCCCATGTGCATGTAATTTTCCAACCGCACCGCTTCAGCCGCACCCAGCAACTGATGAATGAATTTGCCACCGCATTCAGCGACGCAGATTCCCTGACCGTCGTCGATATTTATCCCGCTAGCGAGAAACCGATTGCCGGAATAACGTCTGAAGTTATGACCGCCCGTATCACTGAAACAGGGAAGAAAGAAGCGGCTTACGCGTCGTCGTTCGATAGCGCGGTGGATCGCGCCGCAAATCTCGCCCACGAGGGCGACATGATTCTGACGCTCGGAGCAGGCAGCATTTCCCAGATAGGCGCAGCCATCTTGCAGAAACTCGAGGAGCGATCGGCCATCGCTGGCCGCTAGCATCGATGGATTGACCTTCTGGGCCTTTCGTTTCCTGGGCCGACTTGTTCGAGCAAAGCGGCGTAGGTGTCTTTCAGGCTGGCACGCACGTGGATTTCGCGGGTCAGGTTGAGGTTTAAGCTTTCAATTCCCGCTGCCGTTTCAATCATGATGTTCTGCCGATGGTTTGTAGATTTGATTCGTTACGTTTTTTTCGAATCCGTGGCCTTCGCCCCATAATCCGCTTCGCTCCTTCATTAACAATCGACCTCTCGAACCAATTTCGCACTGTCTCATTTCGCGAAAACGGTTTATAGTAATTTTGCTCAGCGGTT
>JANYKL010000067.1 GCA_025361625.1 Acidobacteriaceae bacterium | reverse complement strand
CGAGGGGGCCGAGTTGGGTGCTCTCTTCGAAGTGATCCCTTTATCGTCATGCCCAGTGCCGATCTCGACGCCGCCATCGCAACCGCAGTCGACGCGCGCGTCCAGAACAACGGGCAGTCCTGCATCGCCGCCAAGCGCTTTATAGTCTCGGAAAGCATTGCGGACGAGTTCCAGCGCAAATTCGTAAAACAGATGCAGGATCTTCGGGTCGGCGATCCCTTCGAAGAGAGCACCCAACTCGGCCCCCTCGCTAGCGCCGATGCCGTGAAGACGCTCGATGATGATGTCAAGAAAAGCGTGGCCGCCGGAGCAAAAGTTTTGACCGGAGGGCAGCCACTGAAGCGCCCCGGCAACTTTTACGCCCCGACCGTTCTTACCGATATCCCGAAAACTTCTCCTGCCTACAGAGAAGAGTTTTTCGGGCCGGTAGCTTCCATTTTCCGGGTGAAGGATATCGATCAGGCAATCCATATCGCAAACGATATCCGCTTCGGTTTAGGAGCCAGCGCCTGGACCAAAGATCCAGCCGAGATCGACAGATTTATCAACGAACTGGAGGCCGGTATGGTCTTCTTGAACAAAATGGTCGCTTCGGACCCGCGGCTGCCTTTCGGGGGCGTCAAGTTCTCCGGCCACGGACGTGAACTCTCCGAACACGGCATTCGTGAATTCATGAATATAAAGACGGTCTGGATCCAATGAACAACGCAGTGGAACCCAGTGCCGCCGATGCGGTATAGTGGTTGGACCACTGCACCTCTCGCGATTCCGGCCGCAGAGCACGGGGAAGATAACGAGGAAGAAAATGGCAAATGAAGTCGCTGATTCTTTAACTCTTAAACCCATGTACCGGGCAGTGAAGGCCTCGCGCCTCTTTGAACAGATTGTCCAGCAGGTCGAAGAGTCGATTCTAAAAGGTCAGCTGAAGCCGGGCGACCAGCTACCGGCAGAACGCGACCTTGCCCAAAGATTTGGAGTGAGCCGCACGGCCGTTCGCGAAGCGGTGAAAACCCTGCGCGAAAAAGGGTTGGTTGAGGCCTACTCAGGCCGCGGCACGTTCGTCACGAACGGTACCTCTCAGGCCATCCGCCAGTCGCTCGATCTCATGATTCGAATCAACCAGCAGGAGGGCTCGGCCCATCTCGCTGAGTTGCGTTTTGTTCTTGAGCCGGAGATTGCCGGTCTCGCGGCTGAGCGAATTGAAGACCAGTTGCTCAGCACCATGCGCGAAGCGGTGACGGTGATGGACCGCAATCTTCGCGATCCGGACGCCTACGTCGAAGCCGATCTCGATTTTCATTTGGCGTTGGCAGAAGCCGCCGGGAATCCGCTGATTCTTTCTTTGCTCGATTCGATCGTGGGACTCTTGCGCGAGCAGCGCAGCCGAATTTTCAACGTCGAACGCGGTCCCGAGCGAGGGCAGTACCATCACAAGCGCATACTGGCCGCCGTAGAATCTCGCGATGTCGATGCGGCGCGAGTTGCCATGCGAGAGCACCTGAAGCAGGTGCTCGAAGATTCCTCCGCCCCAGCAAGTGGATTGGTCAGTTCGAATCTCAAGCTGAAGTTGTAATCAGGCTAAAAGAAACAGGTTTTCGACCAAGGGAAAATCTGCGGGGAAGATTAGCAACGAAGATAAGCAACGAAGACTAGCAAAGGAACAATATCGATGGCGAAGTTAGGTTTTGTCGGTCTCGGCGTCATGGGCGGCAACATGGTCGCCCGTCTGCTCGAAAAGGGACACACTGTAACCGGCTTCAACCGCACGCGTTCGAAAGCGCAATGGCTGATCGATAAGGGCATGAAGTTTGCCGATTCCCCAAAGGCCGTGGCGGAAGCTTCAGACGTGACCTTTTCCATGGTGACCAACGCAGCCGCCTTGACTGCCGTCATGGACGGTCCTGATGGTTTACTGGCGGGCATCGGCCGCGGAAAACATCATGTCGACATGAGCACCGTAAGCCCCGAGGTAAGCCGGGCCATGGCGGCGAAAGTCCGTGAAAAGGGCGCCGATATGATCGACGCTCCTGTCTCTGGGAGCGTTATCACCCTGCAGCAAGGCAAGCTCTCCGTGATGGTCGGAGGGCGCAAGGAAACGTTCGAGCAGCTCAAGCCTCTGTTACTCGAAATCGGTCCGAAAGTGACGCTGGTTGGGGATAACGGGGTAGCGCTCTCCATGAAGATCGCAATCAACCTGCAACTGCAAGTGCAGATGATGGGATTCTGCGAAGGCGTACTGCTGGCGGAAAAAAGCGGCATCTCGCGCGAAGTTGCGGTCGACGTGATGATCCACAGCGCCATCGCTTCGCCCATGATTGTCTACCGTGGCCCCTTCGTCCTCGAGCAGCCCGAAGAAGCCTGGTTCGATTGCAACATGATGCAGAAAGACATGCTGCTTGCGATGGATCTTGGCCGCAAGCTCAACGTTCCTCTGCCTACGACCGCTATATGTAATGAGTTTTTGACCGCTGCCCGCGGCATGGGTTGGGAGAAAAAAGATTTTGCAGTCGTGTTCGATGTGCTTGCGCGCATGTCGGGCATTTCGAAATAGCGAAGCTCGCAGAATGATCCCGAGTAATGACAATCCAATGACGACCGCGACCGAAACAAAATCATCGCAAGACGTTGCTCTATATCTCCGCATGTACCGGCAGATGGTTGCCATCCGCCAGTTTGAGGCGCAGGTGAACGACCTTTACACCCGCGCTTTGATGCCCGGGTTGGCGCATCTCTATATTGGCGAAGAAGCGATTGCCGTAGGCATTTGCGAGGCGCTCGAGCGCTCCGACTACATCACGAGCACGCATCGCGGCCACGGCCACTGTTTGGCAAAAGGCGCTTCCCCAAATTTAATGTTTGCCGAGCTGCTCGGCAAAAGGGCCGGGTACTGCAAAGGCAAAGGCGGCTCAATGCACATCGCTGACCCAGCCACCGGCAATCTCGGAGCGAACGCCATCGTCTGCGGCAGCGCGGGAATCGCGACCGGAGCTGCTTTTACTGCAAAGCATCTCAAAAATAATCGCGTTGCAGTGTGTTTCTTCGGTGAAGGCGCGCTCGGGCAGGGCGTTCTCTACGAAGTCATGAACCTGGCGCAGCTTTTTAAACTCCCCGTAATTTACGTGTGTGAGAACAATAGTTACTCTGAGTACACCCACTTCCTCGAAACCACCGCGGGTGAGATCCTGCTGCGCGCGACAGCCTTCGGACTCGACGCTGAGGACGTCGATGGGCAAGACGTCCGCGCCGTTCACACCACGGCAAAGCGGTTGATTGATCGGGCCCGCAAAGGCGACGGGCCGGGCTTCATTCTCTGCAACACCTACCGCTATCACGGACACCATGTCGGCGACATCAATCGCGAATATTACCGCTCGAAACAGGAAGAACATAGCTGGAAGACGGAGCGCGATCCAATCCTCAATCTAGGGAAGTGGCTCATCGAACAGAAACTGGCTGACGCGCCGGCGCTCGAACTGGTTGGAAACGAACTCGAAGCGGAGATGAAGAAAGCGGTTGAATTTGCGGTCGCCTCTCCTTACCCAGATGTAAGCGAAGTGAATGAGGATGTGTATGCCTGAGAGCGCTGTGGGCACGGAAAAAGATCGCGAGATCACTTTCGCGCAGGCGGTTCGTGAAGCGCTGGCGGAAGAAATGCGCCGCGACTCGACCGTCTGCATTATGGGGGAAGATGTGGCCGAGGCCGGTACCCCCTTCAAAGTTCTTTCCGGATTGCTTGAAGAGTTTGGCAAAGATCGCGTGATCGACACTCCAATCTCTGAAGCCGGATTCACCGGCCTTGCGGTTGGGGCTGCGATGACCGGAATGCGCCCGGTGGTCGACATCATGTTCGGCGACTTCATCACCCTCACCATGGACCAGATGGTTAACCAGGCGGCGAAAGTGCATTACATGTCTGGCGGCAAATGGAAAGTTCCAATGGTGATGAGGACGACTCTAGGCGCGACCCGGCGCTCCGCCGCGCAGCACTCGCAGTCATTGCATGCCTGGTTCTGCCACGTTCCCGGATTGAAGGTAATTCTTCCTTCAACCCCCTACGACGCGAAAGGCCTGCTGAAGGCCGCAATTCGCGACGATAACCCGGTTGTCTTTTTCGAAGACAAAATGATGTACAAGATGAAAGGCAATGTCCCGGCCGGAGACTACACCGTCCCGTTAGGTCTGGCCGACATAAAACGCACAGGCGAGGACATCAGCTTGATCGCCACAAGCAGCATGGTGCAAGTGGCGTTAGGCGCGGCGACTATGCTCGAAGAAATCGGCATTAGCGCGGAGGTGGTTGATCCGCGCACAATGTGGCCGCTCGACGAAAAAACTTTAATCGAATCGGCCAAGAAAACCTCGCGCGCGATCATTCTCGATGAAGGGTACGAGCGCTATGGAGTGACGGCGGAACTCGCTTCTGTCATCGCAACCGGAGCCTTCTATGATCTCGACGCTCCGGTGAAACGTATGGGGGCGATGCATGTTCCGATTCCGTTCTCGCCTCCCCTCGAAGATGTCACCGTGCCGACCGAGCAAACAGTATTTGAAGCCGCTCGAAAGATGTGTGGGAAATAGCCGGAAACAAATGGTTCGAATCAACGATTTCAAGGCGCTTTGCTATTAGACGTCTGCTGTTAGACGATTAGTGTCAAACGATTAATGTTAGACGATTGCTGTGAGACGATCTCCGGGTATCGCTAATAACCGTACTTGATACGAACCGACCCGGCCATCATCGACGTTTTTGAGATCTTTGTCGAAATAAGGAGATTTTATGGCTCTACCCACCTACGGATCGATGGCGGTTGACTGGGAAAACCGAATCGACTTTGATCGCCTGCGCCGCGAACGCCTCGCTCGCGCCAAAGATCTTTTAAAAAAGTCAGAGATGGGCGCGCTGCTCTGCTTCGACATGAACAATGTCCGCTACCTGACGGCGACCCATATCGGCACCTGGGCGCAAGATAAAGCGAATCGCTTCACGCTCCTTCCACAAAATGCCGAACCCATACTGTGGGATTTCGGATCGGCGGCGAAACATCACCAGCTTCACTGCCCGTGGCTCGGAGAACGTTCACGCGCCGGCATTTCCGTTTTGCGCGGAGCGATGACGCCGGAAATGGGACGCGCCGAAGACGTCGCTAAAAAAATTCGCATCGAACTCGAGAAGCTCGGCTTGCACAAGGAGCCCGTGGGCATCGATATCGTCGAACTGCCCGTTCTGTTCGCACTGCAAAAAGAGGGAATCAAAGTCATCGACGGGCAAGCCCTGATGTCCGAAGCGCGCCTGATTAAAACGCGCGACGAAATTTCGCTCCTCAACCATTCCGCCATGATGGTCGACGCAGCCTACGACGAGCTCTATCGCGCAATGAAGCCAGGCATGAGCGAAAATCAGGCCGTCGGCCTTGTCAGCAAGGTGCTTTACGACATGGGCTCGGAGTACGTCGAGGCCGTCAACGCGATTTCCGGCGAGCGCTGCAATCCGCACCCGCACGTTTTTTCTGATCGCGTGCTGCGCCCCGGTGATCCGGTTTATTACGACATCCTTCACTCCTACATGGGCTACCGCACCTGCTATTACCGCTGCTTTACCATCGGATACGCCTCGCACGCAATGAATGATGCCTACAAGCGGTGCAGGGAATATCTTGATGCGGCGATTGAACTCGTCCGTCCCGGCCGCACCACCGCCGAAATCGCAGCCGTTTGGCCAAAGGCACAGGAATTTGGATTCCCGAACGAAGAAGCTGCGTTTGCTTTGCAATACGGCCACGGGATCGGCCTCGCCATTTGGGAAAAGCCCGTGATCAGCCGTCTCGTTTCACTCGAACATTCGTGCGAGATCAAGCCCGGCATGGTGTTTGCCCTCGAAACATTCTGGCCCTCCACCGACGGATGGAGCGCCGCCCGTATCGAGGAAGAAATTGTCGTAACCGAAACTGGACACGAAGTCATCACACGCTTCCCGGCCGAAGAATTGCTCGTCGCGGGCCGTCACTATTTCACCGTCAACGGTCCACTGCCCGCAATTCGTGAAACGAACGGCGCGGCAAGCCCGAAGGTGAAAGAGATGATTGAAGCAAGTTCGCGGCAAGAGCGCGTCGGCGTTGGGGATTAGCCGGGCCTTGTTTGCAAAAAGTGCTTCGTAGCCGGGTACCGCTTCAGGGATACGAATAAATTCTGCACACTACGATCCCTTTAGGTTTGTGCGTCGTGGAAGACGCCGTGAGCCGCGTCTCTACAGAAAGATTTTTATGGCGATTAGTGTTGTAATGCCCGCGCTCGAGATGGCGCAGGAAACCGGTAAGCTCATTTCCTGGCTGAAGAAAGAAGGAGACTCGATCACCAAGGGCGAGCCCCTTCTCGAGATCGAAACCGACAAGGCCGTCATGGAAATCGAAGCTCCCGCCGACGGTGTTCTCGCCGGAGTCAAGGCCCAGGCCGGAGCCGAAGTTCCGGTAGGGCAAACGATCGCATGGATTGTTCGCCCTGGCGAACAACCGCCGACGGATGAGGTTGCTGCCACATCGGGGCGAAAAAATACCATCGCCTCATCTCAACCAACTTCCCCAACAACTTCTCAAACATCTTCCCCGACGCTTCCTCAAACCAAGCCTGATAATTTTGCAGCCGGCCAATCCAATTCAAATTCATCTGCTGCGAGCCCTGCGCAAACTGCAAAAATTTCTCCTAAAGCCCGCCGCCTCGCCGCTGAGCGCGGAGTGAATCTCGCCGACGTTCCAGGCTCCGGCCCTGGGGGAGAGGTTCTTGCCTCCGACATTCTTGCTGCGGCCGAAGCGAAATCTGCTAAGCCAGCCTCGGCCCCGCAGTCCACAACAAGTGCCAGCCCGGTTGCGCGCTTGATGGCGGAGCGTACGACCGAAAGCTGGACGACCATCCCTCATTTTTTTCTCACTCGCGAAATCGAGGCGACCGCGTTGAACGCAGCCCGCCAGACACGCCGATCGCAACCGGAGAGCGCCAATAGCATCAAGCTGACTCATACCGACCTCTTGGTCGCTATCGTCGCCCGCGTGCTGCGAAAGCATCCACGACTGAACTCGCGTTGGTCCGGCGAAGGCGCTCGCCCGAATTCCGAAATCAATATTGGAATTGCCATGGCGGTCGAGGACGGTATTGTCGCTCCAGTGATTGCTAAAGCCGATAAGGCGAAGTTGAGCGAAATCGCGCAGCAGCGCCACGATCTTACCGAGCGCGCGCGTAGCGGCAAGTTGCGCCCCGCTGATATGACCGGCGGCACCTTCACCATCAGCAACCTCGGCATGTTCGGGGTCAATGCCTTCACCGCCATCATCATCCATCCACAAGCCGCAATCCTCGCGGTCGGCGCTATCGCTGATCGCGTCGTGGCCGAAAATGGGCGGCCTGAAGTTCGACCCATGATGACCTTGACGCTTTCAAGCGACCACCGCATCGTCGATGGCGCTCGCGCTGCGGAGTTCATGCGCGATTTAGCCGAAGCCATTGTCGACCCGGAAAAATATTTAAGCTGATATGCAGTACCACAAGGGTCCTGAAGCGAACCGCCTTTCCTCGAAAGAATGCATTGTTCCCGATCCCCTATTTCCCGTGTCGCCAGCACGTCCGAGCTTCGGGTATTCTTGTGTCTCGACAAACGCGAACGTAATACCAATTCCTCCGAGGGCTAGCCAATGACCATCAAAACCAATACTGTCCGCACCGCGGCGCTGAGGCAGAAAGCGCAACTGATGTCCGGTTCGGAAATCGAGCGGACTCTGGTGCGCCTGGCTCACGAAATTCTGGAAAAGAATGATGGCGTCGAGGGGTTGGGACTTGTCGGCATTAAGCGTAGGGGTGTTCCGCTGGCCGAGCGTCTTGCCAAAATGATTCAGCAGGTCGAGAAAAAGAAAGTTTCAGTCGGAACTCTCGACATAACTTTTTATCGGGACGACTTAACTACCCTTGGCCCTAAGCCTGTCGTGCAGGAGGGCGAAATCGGTTTCTCCATTGAAGGTAAAAAGATTGTGCTCGTCGACGACGTTCTCTACACCGGACGCACTACCCGCGCCGCGCTCGACGCTCTCTTCTCGCATGGACGGCCAAGCCTGGTTCAATTACTCGTTCTGATTGATCGCGGACACCGTGAGTTACCGGTCGAAGCGACATTTATAGGACGCGTCGTGCAGACGACGGATGCCGAAATCATTGAAGTGAAGTTGACCGAGACCGACAACGCTGAAAAAGTTTTGCTTATGGAGCGCTAATCGCACATGAACGCTCTCGTGACACTCAGCCCGGCACTCTGCAGGCCGCCCGGATCGAAAAGAATAAAATTTAGGTTTCTCTAGCCAGAGATACCCACAAGACTTAGGCTTTCTGCAATTTGTCCCACTCGCCGTCGAAGCGCTGCCGGTCATAAAATGATTTCTGCGTTCCTACTCCGGTCGTAGAAAGCCCCGCGTACAGGTTGGCGCGACGAACCGCTGCAAGCTCGGTCAACCCTTCTCCTAAGAAAGTGGCAAAGCTGCCAATGAAGGCATCCCCTGCGCCTGTGCTGTCCACGCTCTTCACTTTAAAAGCTGGCACGTGCGTCATCCCCTCGCTTGATGCCACCAGCGAACCGTTCGAACCGAGTGTGATAATCACGCGCTTGATGCCGCCTTGCAGAAGCTTGCCCGCGCACAGCTTCGCCTCCTCGACGTTGCGCACCGCCATGCCGGTGATCGACTCCGCCTCATGTTCGTTGGGCACAAAGTAATCGAGACCTGCGAGGGCTGCTAAATCCACCGGTTGCGCGGGTGCGGGATTGAGAATGCACCGAATCTTATTTTCGTGCGCAAATTTGACTACGTGATAGACGGTCTCAAGCGGGATTTCAAATTGCAGCACAATGCAGTCGGCTTTCTTCAACGTATCGGCTGCGGCGTCTACGTCGGCCGGTTTCAAAGTTTCGTTCGCGCCCTTCACGACGATGATTCGGTTTTGACCTGAGGGTTCGACGAAGATCGGTGCAACTCCGCTCGAAACTCCCTTCACTTCCTTAACGTGGGTTGCGTCAATGTCGAGCTTCTCGAAATTCTTGATCGTGGGGGGGCCAAACAGGTCATCTCCAACGCGTGCGACCATGAATACTTCCGATCCGCACAAACGAGCCGCCACGGCCTGGTTCGCGCCTTTCCCCCCGAAACCGAGATCGAATTTCTGGCCAAAAATTGTCTCACCCGCTTTGGGAAAATGATCGGCGAATGTGGTCATGTCGACGTTTGCGCTTCCTACCACTGCTATTTTTGATCGTTTTGTCATAAATGTTTTCTCGCGGCCTCGTCCAGTTTCGATGGCGTTACTTTTATGATAAGGGAAGGCAGAGTCTATCATCGAACTCGACCCTGTCAACCATCCATGTCAACCATCGTTGTGACGATCTAACGATCGGATCTCATCCTGAGGCCGCGAGCCTCTATAAAGCCGTTCTATAAAGCGGCGGCGAAGTGTACGCCGTTGATCTTGATCCGGCATGCAATCGAATATATCCAAAAGCGGGCGCGAAAGATCATCTTCAGAACATTAACGCGATGCACAGCTTCCTCTCCGGGAAGATACAGGCAGCCTTGCTGCTCAAGACCTATCACGAAGTCGCGGAGCCGATCGCTCTGCTCGAGCATCTTCGCCAATCACTGGCTCCTAACGCCAGGTTAGGGATCATCGATCGCAACGGAAACGGTGAATTCACGGTATCCCGGAAAAGTGTTCGTCGATGAGGTACAGCAGGCCGGCTTCAAGGTGGGCGAACGCTATGATTTCGTCAAGCCTGACAAGATGGATTATTTCTTGATTGGAAGTTAAGTGATAGATCGGCAGACACGATTGCCGCATATTCACTTCAACGAATTTGCTGAGGAGCTGCCTGGAATTGTTTTCCGGACGGCTCGGACAGCTCTTCGATCAGTCTCATCCATGCGACGAGATTCGCGCGAACAATGTGCCGCGTCCTCGCTTGCCGAGGATGATTAAGGTCTGTGACGCTATTTTGCCGTAACGAGCGAATGCGTGATCGCGTGTACTGAGAGTGCAATACGGTTCTGCACTCCGACCTTGCGCATGAGTTTCGCAACGTGAGCTTTTACCGTGCGTTCTTCAATTCCCAGGGCAGACCCAATTTCTTTATTGGAGCGTCCCGCAACCAGCATCTCCAATACCTCTTTTTCGCGATCCGTAAACGTGATGCGTCCGGCGGGAAAGATGCGGCCCGGCGATGAGCTTACGCGTTCTATAAAAGTCGAAAGCACACGACGGGGAGCCCAAACCGAGCCCTGATGCACCATGCGCAAAGCCTGAATGAATTCGCCGGCCGAGGCAGCTTCGTCAACATAGCCCTTGGCACCGGCGGCGATGGCCTTGAGAATGCTTTCTTCATCCATGCCCGAGCCGGTGACAATGATGCGCAGGTCTGGGCGAATGGCCCTCATACTGGCCATGATGTCATAAAGATTCTGGCCGCCACGGTTTCCGAGCAGCACCATATCAATCCCCTGCAACTGGCCTAGGTCGGCCAGCGAAGCGGAGACGAGCTCCAGATCGGCTTCGGTATCGAAAAGGGCCCGAAACCCGACAAAGCGTAAAGGATCGCTCTCTACTACTGCGACACGGATCAGCGGCTTTCTAGCGACGGCAGCTTTCATTCGAGTTTCCCTGTTAGGATTACTTGCTGTAAAAGCTTGCCTGAAGCAAGCCAGAATTGAAACAATTCGTCACGTGTTCAAATTACCGGGGTAACCCCGGGAAGGCTAAGTCAGCGGAGGCGATGGTGGCAAAAATGTGGATCCTGCAAGTTGGTGTGGCCGTTTTGGCGTCGGTCTTCATGGTAATAGGCCCGGCATGGGGCCAAACTCCAGCCTCGGCGACTTCCTATCAGCCGAAGTTCAAGGGCGATCCCGCGCATTCGGATTCCGAGTCACAGGCGCTGGGTTATATGCGGGTTGTTCTGCGAGCACAGCGGGAGTATAAGAAACGTCATGATAAGTACGCCACCTCTCTTTCGGCTTTGGCCGGGACGGGCACGTTTAGCAAGCGCATGGCGGCTTCTAATCAGCGCGGAGACTATGCTGTCAGTTTTCATGCCCGCCCCGAACCTGCCCATCACGGAGCGGCAAAAGGCGATAGCAATAGCAACGGATTCATTCTGACCCTGACTCCCAAACAAATGGACGCGGACCACCGGTCTTTTTACGCAGAGGATGACGGGATCATCCACGGAGACGACCAGAAGGCCGCCGATCAGGAATCTCCAAAGGTAAACTAGCCATCGGAATGCGGTCTAAGCCAAGCTTTTGCGCAAGCCGAGCGTCACAGAAGCCGAGAGGTACGCATTTGTCGCTAGCAAAATGAAGTTATTTAAGGCCAACAATCGCCCGCCAGAGTTAGTAACGGCAGGCCAGTTTGAGTTGGAACACGATGGTAAAGTGGCAACCTTGCAATACACCATTGCTGGAAATATCCTGGCGCTGCTTCACTCTGAAATTCCCGAATCAATGCGAGGGAGCGGGATCGCCTCCACCTTATCCAAAACTGCGCTTGATTGGGCCCGTGACAAGAACATGAAGGTCGATGAAGTATGTCCCTTCGTCGCTGGATTTTTGCGCACCCATCCTGAATATTCTGACTTGATTCTGAAGTAGCTTTCGAGGTCCGAGTTTGAGAGATTCCGTGCAAGAGGACGGCGGAGCGAGGGCCGTCAGATCAACGACTCTCCACGCTGTGAAAGTGGTTCAAGATCGCTTGCGCTTGCGAGCGTGTTACCACCGCCGAGAGCGCCGAGACGTCGGCCTGTTTTACGGCTTGCAAGCTCCCGAAGTGTTCAAGGAGACGTCGCGTCGTCGATTGCCCAACGCCCGGAATCTCTCGCAACTCGGTGGCGCGATCTCGAATCTGCCGACGCTTGCGGTGGAAGGTCACGGCAAAGCGGTGCGCCTCGTCGCGAATCAACTGCACGAGATGTAAAACGGGATTGTGGTGATCGAGTACCACGGGTTCGCTTTCCTGCCCGTAAACGTAGATGATCTCCTCTCGTTTGGCGATCGAGGCCAGCGGTTGGTTGATGATCTGAAGAGCATCCAAGGCCTGGGCAGCCGCGTGAAGGTGGCCAAGGCCACCGTCGATTAAGACCAGGCTCGGCATGGCCTTTTTCTCTTCGCAAATTCGCCTGTAGCGGCGCGTCACAACCTCGCGCATGCTGGCAAAATCGTCCACACCCTCGACCGTCTTAATGATGAACTTGCGGTAGTCGGACTTTTTCATCGTGCCGTCTTCCCATACCACCATGGATGCGACCGTCTCCGCTCCCTGAATGTGCGAAATGTCGAAGCATTCAATTCGCATCGGCAATTCAGGCAGCCCGAGAGCATCCTGAAATGCTTCTTGAATCGCTCGCGCATTCGGCTTCAGCACGCGAAAGCGCTGGTCGTAAGACTGTTTAGCATTCGCGCCTGCAAGCGAGATCAACTCGCGCTTGTCGCCGCGTTGCGGCACAGTAATATAAACCCGCGTCGCTCTTCCGCCCTCGCTCGCGAGTTGATCGCTAAGAGCCTCTTCGAGTTCAGCGCGATCTTCGAAATCCGCGGGGACGTAGATATTTCGCGGGACATATGGCTGCCCCAGATAAAGCTGCTTAAGCAGGGCCGAGAAAAATTCTCCCGGATGAAACAGGTCGGAATAAGCACGGTCAGTGTCGGCACCATCAACTTGGGGACGGTCAACTTGGCGACTAGCTTGGGGACGAGTAAGTTCGCCCGTCCAGAGCGCACTCTCAGAGAGTTCGGCTTGCTCTTCCTCTGTGTTCTTCAGTGAAGTGTTTTCTGCGGATGAGCCGACTGACACCTCTGCCGGCGTCGGCGGCGAGCTCTGCTCACCTTCCCGGCGAGGGTCGCCGGTCTCCATACTGACGTCACTCAGGGCGGAGAACTCGGGAAGTTCTTCCCAGAAAAATTCTCTTCGATCTAAGACCTTCCCTCCGCGCATATGGAATAGATTCACCGCCAGCATCTGATTTTCAAAGTGATAGCCGAAGACGTCCGCATCATCTCCTTCGGCGGATGCAATTCGCTGCTTCTCCTGCAACTGCTCGACGGTCGAGATAAGGTCGCGATTTCGGGCTGCGCGCTCAAACTCCTGAGCTGCTGCCGCTTCGGCCATCCGCTCGCGCAGCGATCTGATCAAGTCTGGCTGGCGGCCCTCAAGAAACAATTTCACATCGCGGACGGCCTCCGAATAAGTTTCGGGTGTCGTGAGGAGCTCCACGCATGGTCCCAGACAGCGCTTGATGTAGTACTGCAGGCAAGGCCGCGGATGGTATCGGGTCAAATCAACTTTGCAGGATGGAACCAAAAAATGGCGATGAATCAGATCGACAATACGATACGCGAGGTTCGCGGGGAAGAATGGTCCATAGTACGCGCTGCCATCTTTTCGGAGACGGCGCGTCACATAGACGCGCGGAAAACGCTCCCCCAAAGTCAGTTTCACGTAAGGATAGGTCTTGTCGTCGCGCAGCAGAATGTTGAAGCGTGGCTTCTTCTGCTTGATGAGGTGATTCTCGAGTGCCAGGGCTTCTTTGTTATTGGCGACAACGATGTAGTCGACGTCAACCGCCTCACGAACCAGCGTGCCCGTCTTCGCGTCCTCCCAGCGGCCTTCATGAAAATAAGACCCCACGCGGGAGCGCAGGTTTTTCGCCTTGCCAACGTAGATGACCTCACCCTCGGCATTCTTGTACAGATACACGCCGGCGGAGGTGGGCAGGGACCGAATTTTTTGGGGAAGATCCACAAGTGATTGGATTCAGTTTAGAGAAAAACACTTCAAATATATGGGTTTCGGCGAACTTCGGGCTTGGCGAAGAAGTATCGGGCTCAGTTACCGGTTCCACGATGTGCGAATCTGATTCTCGCTATCCAAAAAAATTGAGCTCGGCTGAATCTAGGCGGTCCAACCCTTCACAAACTCCACCAGACTTCGCAGCGCAACTCCTGATGGCCCCTTCGCGATCCAGGGTTTGGCGTCTTCCATCCACGCCGTTCCCGCGATGTCGAGGTGAATCCACGGTGTGTCTTCCGCAAATTCTTTCAAAAACATTGCGGCGAAAATGGCGCCACCGTAGCGGCTGCCGGCGTTTACCATGTCGGCAATGTTTGACTTAAGAGTCTCTTTATATTCGTCGTCCAGCGGCAAGCGCCACATTTTCTCGCCCGCCACTTTGTTGGCGGCGGAAAAGCGGTCGTACATCTCGTCGGTGCTGGCGAAAACTCCGGCGTTGACGTACCCGAGCGCTACGACGACTGCTCCGGTTAAGGTGGCAGCGTCGATGAGGTGGGTGCATCCGAGTTGTCGCGCGTAGGTCAAGCCATCTGCCAGAATCTGGCGTCCCTCGGCGTCGGTATTGATGATTTCGATCGACTTGCCTGACATCGCGATCTGTACGTCTCCCGGTTTCTGAGCCTTGCCGGAGGGCATGTTTTCCGTCGCCAGAATGATCGCAGTAACTTTAACCTTGGGCTTAAGCAACGCGATCGCCCGCATCACTCCGATCATCGTAGCGGCTCCGGCCATGTCGTACTTCATTTTTTCCATGCCGTCGGCCGGTTTAATCGAGATGCCGCCGGTATCAAACGTCACGCCCTTGCCGACCAGACCTATGTGCACATTTTTTGCCGCCCCGCTAGGCGCTTCCCCCAGCGGTTCGTAATGCAGCACAATGAGTGTCGGAGGCTCGTCGGAACCTTGGGCGACTCCCCAGAACGCTCCCATCTTCAGTTGCCTGATCTTGTCGGCTCCATAATCTTCGCACTTCAGGCCGACCTCTTCTGCCATCTGTCGCGCTCGCTCTGCCAGAATCGTCGGCGTCATCCGGTTCGATGGCTCGTTGATCAAGTCACGGGCAAAATTTTGCGACTCGCCGATGACGCGGGCGGTCTCGAGCGCGTCCTCAAGCCCGCTCTCCGGCGATCTCGAATCCCTTTGTCGACTCTCCACTTGCCCGCCTTCAACGACGATTGTGAGTTCGTCAATCTTCTGGTCTTTGCGGTCGCTCTTGTAGTAGTCAGGCTCGAAGTTGCCGACGAAAGCACCCTCGACGATTGAGGTGACTGCCCGCGTAGAAGAAATGCTTCCCCCCTCACCGCCGCCCACCACAAACGCGAACTGGCGGATGCCCTTACCTTTCAGCGCGCGCACGGCCGTGCCAGCCAACTTGCGCAAATCGATATCAGAAAAATTCTTAGCCTTGCCCCCTCCGAGCAACAACAGGCGCTTTGCCGCTAGGCCCGCAGGGCGATGAATAAGTGTAGTTTCGAAGATGCGGGCGGTGACTTCGCCGCTCGAGAGCACCTCCTTGGCGGCCTCAATCACGGCCGCATCGGAAGATTCGACCGACGGCGTCGACTTCTGCTTTTCGCCAGATACTACTTGGTTTATAGGAGCAACTTTGTCCTTGTCGGCCTTAGCCCTTTCGCTCGGCTTTTGAAACGCCTCTTTTTCAACGCGATCTAGAACGATTACTACCAGACAATCAGTTTCGATTTGCGAAGGAGAGGAGGAAGAAAGAATTGTTTTCATGATGAATAGCTTCAGTATCCACGGTGGAAGGGGAAACGTGCAACCCGCGAGGAACTTTTGAAAAGCACCCTGTTAAAAGTGGATGGAGAAAGATCTCGTAGCCGGCAAGTTAGTTAATTTAACAGTCGCATGATTGGCAACCGCCGAGCCTCCAGACCAGTTAGGCGTGCTTTCGTCCCCGCGAGATTGCGTCGCGGGCTTCTTTGTCGGCAGTTCGGCGACGCTCGGTCTCTCGCTTGTCCCACTGCTGTTTGCCTTTGGCCAGCGCCACCTCCACCTTGATCTTGCCGTTCTTGAAATACATGCGGGTCGGGATGAGGGTAAGGCCCTTCTGCTGCGTTTTGCCGATTAACTTGCGAATTTCTTCCTTGTGAATCAGCAGCTTGCGGGTCCGAAGAGCGGCGTGATTTGCGAAATTGCCGTGATCGTAGGGACTGATATGGCAGTTTAGCAACCAGAGTTCGCCATCTTTGATCAGTCCATACGCATCCTTCAAATTCGTCTTCCCGGTGCGAACCGATTTGACCTCGGTACCGGTTAAAACCACCCCAGCTTCGAATTTTTCTAGCAAGAAGTAGTTGTAGCCGGCGTTCCTGTTGACCGAGGCATCCTTCTCACCGGAAGCGGTCGGCTGACGGCGAGGATTTTTCTCCTTGTTGGGTTGGGTTGGATGGGTAGTTTGCTTGGCCATGACTAAAAGGACTAGAAAGAAAGTACCACGAATGCACGATGGAATTTCGGCCTGAAAACGCGCTTCACACCCGTTGGAATAGCACAGAGTGAGGTGCGCTTGGGCCTTATTTGGAAAATGTACCAACGAGTGTAAACAGTGGCGTGACAATCACTTCGGCGGGTGTTTCCGCGATGTTATAATCCGATTTTCCAGTACTTTTCCTAGAGAAGTTCAACCAAGGCGGCCTCTCGCCGTGGTGCTTGGTTATCACAATTTCCAGCCGGAGCCGCCCGGAGAAAGATTCTGATGAGGATTGATTGATGAGGATGAGGGCAGAGCGTTCGATCCTTCCAGTTCTGATTGCGCTTCTCGCGCTATGTGTGCAATTTCCGGTGCTGGCTCGCAGCGTCGACTCAGCCCGTGCGCTATGGGATAAGGGCGCCGACGCCGAGGCACGCCAAAATTATGAGCAGGCTTTTGACTATTACAAGCAAGCTTACAATCTCAGACCCAAAGATTTGAAATACCGCTCTTCCTACGAGCGCTCGAAATTCTACGCCGCTGCCTCGCACGTTCATCGCGGCCAGATTGTGCGCGATAACGGCAAGCTTGACCAGGCGCTGATTGAATTTCAGAAGGGGCTCGACATCGACCCTTCCTCCTTCATTGCCCAGCAGGAGTTGAAGCGCACCGAGCAAATGATCAAAGATGCGGCAAATCCGGGTCCGCAGGCTCTCGGACCGAGCGTCACGCCGCTGCGACGGCGGCTCGAGTCGGCGCAAGGCCCGGTGGAACTCGCTCCAATTTCGAACGTGCCGATCACGTTGAAGATTACGGAAAAAGCGAGCGTCATTTACGAGACGGTAGGAAAGCTGGCCGGCATTAACGTGCTGTTCGATCCCGATTACACGCCGCGTCAGGTACGAATCGAACTCAATGGCGTTACTCTCGAAGATGCTCTCGAGATTATTTCTTTCGAGACCAAAACTTTCTGGCGTCCGGTGACGCCGAATACGATTTTTATCGCGCAAGACAATCCCGCCAAGCGGAAAGAGCTGGAACAAAACGTTATCAAAACCTTTTATTTATCTAATCTTTCCCAGCCCACCGAGTTGCAGGATGTCGTCAATGCTATTCGCACTATCCTAGAAGTCAGCCGCATTCAGCAACTGCCATCGCAGGGTGCAATCGTGGTTCGCGGGACTCCGGATCAGATGGCATTGGTGCAGAAATTAGTCGACGATCTCGACAAGGCGAAGCCGGAAGTTCTGATCGAAGTGGCGGTCATGCAGGTGAGCCGCGACAAGATGCACACGCTCGGAATCAACCCCCCAACGAGCATTTCCGTTCAGCTGCAAAATAATATCAATACCCCCGCTCCGACGACCACGACCACGAACGGCGTGACCACCACGTCGCCAACCTCATCCTCCTCGAGCAACGGCATCAGTTTGAATCAGCTCGGGAGTTTGAACGCCACCGATTTCCAGGTGACAATTCCGCAGGCGTCTGCGACCGCGCTCTTAAGCGACACGAATACCAAGATCATGCAGAACCCGCAGATTCGCGCTCTCGACGGGCAGAAAGCTACCTTGAAGATCGGCGATCGAGTGCCGGTAGCGACCGGATCGTTTCAACCGGGAATTGGAGGCGTCGGGATTAATCCACTGGTAAACACTCAGTTTCAGTATCTCGACGTTGGTGTAAACATCGATATCACGCCTCGAGTCCACGCCGGACGCGAAGTCTCGCTGAAGATGTCGTTAGATGTTTCGGCGGTAACCTCCTACGTTAGCATCGGTGGTATTAACCAACCTGTAATCGGGCAGCGTAAAATCGAACACGAAATCCGGCTGAAGGATGGCGAAGTCAATCTTCTTGGCGGCATCATGGAGGACCAGCAGACCAGAGCTCTTACCGGCATTCCGGGCTTGGCTCAGATTCCAATCTTGAAGTATCTCTTCTCGCAAACCAACGCCGATCACCAGCAGAACGAAATCGTTTTTGTCCTGATCCCACACATCATTCGTGGGCCAGAAGGGTCGCGCGTTGGCTCCGATATGCTCGATGTGGGCACGGCTAACGCTCTCGTCTTACGACGGACGAACAGCAAGATAAGCGCGCCCAATGCTGCGCCGGGTTCTCCAACGCCTGCACCACAAGCCCCAGCACCAGGGACCCCTGCGCCGCTGGCGACGCCGAATCCGTCTGCGCAGAACCTTCTTCCCGGACAAGCCGCGCCTCCGGCCGGAAGCGGAATGTTCATATTCGATCCGCCAACGGTGACGCAGGCCAAGGGCTCGACCTTCACCGTGAATGTGCTGGTATCAGGTGCGCAGAATATTTATTCGGTTCCGGTTCAAATGAACTACGACCCAAATCAATTGCAGGTGGTTAACGTCTCAAATGGCGGATTTCTCTCGCAGGACGGTCAAGCGGTCGCGCTCGTGCACCGCGATGATCCGGCGAGCGGCACCTTGCAGATTACCGCAACGCGGCCTCCCGGTGCTGGCGGGGTCTCTGGCCAGGGAGCGGTCGTGACCATAACGTTTATGGCCAAAACCGCAGGTCAATCTGCCCTGAGCATCACTCGCGGAGGAGCGCGCGATCCCGGTATGCAGCCTATTTCCATGAGCGGCGCACAGGCGGCAATCACGATTCAGTGACACTCATTTGGGCAGGTTTTAGGGTGGCGTTTGTTTCGGGATTCTGATGTGCAGATCGGATCAGCAACCGTGCGGCAGATCATTTATGAGTATTGCAATCAGACTTCGAAAGTCGCAGCGAGGTTTCACGCTCATCGAATTGATGGTTGCGACAGCGATCCTTATCATTCTGGTTGGCGGCGCAGTTCCAATCGCTAAAAACGCTATCTACCGCGAACGTGAGCGTGAACTTCGTTATGACCTGTGGATGTTGCGCGACGCGATTGACCGATACAAGGATGCTGCCGATCGGGGGGCGTTTCAACTCAAAGTGGGCAGCGAAGGTTATCCTCCGGACTTGGACACGCTGGTGAAAGGCGTGGATGTTGGCGGTAAAAAATTAAAATTTCTACGCAAAATTCCAGTCGACCCTTTAACCAAACAGGAATGGGGAATGCGTTCCATGCAGGATGATCCCACATCCGATTCGTGGGGCGGCCAGAACGTGTTCGACGTTTACACCAAATCCGACCAGACCGCTTTGGACGGCACGAAGTATAAGGACTGGTAATGATGTTCCAATCCAGACTTGGGGAGCCCTCTGGCGGCAGCCTTCCGAATAGAATTTGCGGCCGCAGCGCGCCAATTTCGAGATTTCGCGGTTTCACCCTGATCGAGATGGTCGTTGTCATCAGCATGATTCTTATCCTGCTGGCGATTGCATTGCCGATGTACAACCGCAGCATTGTCCGATCTCGGGAGGCACGACTTCATCAGGACTTGGCCACGCTCAACAAGCAAATTCAGGAATACTCGCTCGACAAGAAGAAAGCGCCGCAGTCCTTACAAGACTTAGTGCCTGGATACATGAAATTCATCCCCGATGACATCACCGGAAAAAACGATACGTGGGTGACTGATCCGGAAGACCCGGAAAACGCCTGGGACCCGAATCAAACCGGGATAGGCGGCGTTCATAGTGGTTCGGAGGAAATATCGAGCGACGGGACACCGTATTCCAGTTGGACCCACTAGGCGTTGCCGATGCGCAAAGCGATGGTGCCTGCTAAGTCAACACCCGACTGCCGCGGCTTCACTCTGATTGAGATGATGGTCGTGATCAGTATTATCCTGATTCTGCTCGGAATCGGCATACCAATTTACAGCCACACGATAGTGCGGGCGCGCGAAGATAATTTGCGGCAGAATCTTGAAACGCTGAATCGTGTTATTTATCAGTACACGCAGGACAAACAGAAGCCGCCGCAATCTCTGGACGATTTGCGCACCGCCGGCTACATAAAAGAAATTCCTGAAGATATTACCGGCAGCGTCGATACCTGGGAAACCGAGCAGGGCGATGGCACAATCATGACGCTCGACCAAAAGGATACAGGTGGTATCATCGGCGTTCACAGCGGGTCAAGCCAGGTTGGCAGCGATGGCAAAGCCTACTCTAGCTGGTAGGCTTCCTGCTGGATTGCCCGATTTGTTTGACTCTCCCGGAGGTAATGTGGATTTTCTTAATCGCATGCAGCCCCTTGCCTTGCTTGTGCTACGGCTCGTTCTCGGCGCGATCATGATCGCGCACGGGTATCCCAAGATCGCCGGCGGTTTGCACCAGCATACAGCTGCGGTCGGCTCCCTCGGCCTGCCGTCTTGGATGGGCTACCTCTCCGCTGGAACAGAGTTCTTTGGTGGGATTGGAATCGTGCTGGGATTATTCACGCGCTTCTTCTCGCTCGCGTTTTTTATCGAAATGGCGGTGGCGATTTGGAAGTTGCATTACAAGCACGGGTTGACAGGGCAGGGAGGCTATCAGTTTCCGATGGCCCTGATGGCGATTGCTTTTGCGTTGATCTGTTTTGATGGCGGGCCTTGGGGAGTTATGTTTGGAAGACGAGGTGGGCGCAAGTTGCAGCGATGACTTACAGCCGCTGCTGAAAGGCTAGCGCTTTTTCACGAACCTCTAGAACTCTGCCAACTCTTTCATCGCCCTGAACAAGTCGCTGGCCTGCGGCAAGATGGCGTCCTCGAGTATCGGCTGATAAGCGACAAACGTGTCCGTTGCCGCCACTCGCTTGACCGGAGCGTCCAGGTGATGGAAAAGCTGGTCGGCGACGCGGGCAGCGATCTCCGCTCCGTAACCCCAACTCAGGCAATCTTCATAAGCAATTAAGACACGGTTCGTCTTCTTGACCGAAGCGGCGATCGAATCCCAGTCGAACGGGCTCAAAGTTCTTAGGTCGATCAATTCAACGCTTACCTCATGCTCGCGTTCTAGTTTCTGTGCAGCCTGCAAAGCTCGCGGGACAACCGCTCCATAGGTAACGACGGTCAAATCCGTTCCCGGCTGCACGATTTTCGCCTTGCCGAAGGGAACCATGTAATCCGCGCCGGGGTACGCAGCGCGCCCATAGGTTTCACGGTAGAGTCGTTTGTGCTCGAGGAACAAAACAGGGTCGTCGCAGCGAATCGCGGTGCGCAGTAATCCCGCCGCGTCTAGCGCGTTCGATGGGAACACGACGCGCATTCCCGGCGTATGAGTGAAAATGCTCTCGCCGCACTGGGAGTGATAGATCGCGCCGCCGGTAAGGTAGCCGCCGATAGCCACGCGGACGACCAGCGGTGATGAGAAAGCATTATTCGAGCGCCAGCGGACGGTCGGTAGTTCGTCTCGAAGCTGCATCATGGCTGGCCAGATGTAGTCGAAGAATTGAATTTCAACGACCGGCTTCATGCCACGCGTCGCCATTCCGGTGGCTCGGCCAATAATGTTCGCTTCGGCCAGAGGAGAATTGAATACTCGATCGGCGCCAAACTCCATCTGTAGGCCTGAAGTCAGTTTGAAGACGCCACCCTTACCTTTGACAAGCTTGCCCGTGATGTACTCTTCGCGGCTACAATCGGCAACGTCCTCGCCAAAGATGACGATGCGTTCATCGCGTCGCATCTCATCGCGCAAGGTTAAATTGATGAGCTCTGCCATTGTTTTCGGGGCAAGGGGCTTCTTCCCCTCGATCGCAACTTCTGGAGCCGCTGTTAGTGGCTCGGTCGCGAAGGCATTTGAAGTAGGGTCGACGTCCGGCGAGTAAACGAAATCGTAGATGGTGTTCGGCTGCGGAAGGGCGGCTGCTAGCGCCCGATCAGTATCGATCTGCATCTGCTCTTCGACTTCTTTTTCGATCGTATTGATGCCTTTTTCGTCGAGGATTCCTTCGCGCAACAGGAACATCTGCAGGCGCGGCACGGGATCTCGGGCGGCATCGGCTTGCCGTTCGGCATCCGGCCGGTAAAGTCGTTCATCATCGGATAACGAGTGTGAGTACGGCCGAATTACGTGTGCATGAACGAACGCAGGGCCATGGCCGGCGCGGCAGTATTCGGCGGCGCGCTTCAACGCGGCGTAAGCGACAACCGGGTCGGTTCCATCAAACTCTTCAAAGTGAAAGTTTGGGAACCCGGAAACCACTCGCGAGATGTTTCCGCCGGAAGTCTGCACTTCTACCGGAACGGAAATGGCATATTTGTTATCTTGAATGCAGAAAATTACCGGTAGGCGCTTGTTGGAAGCGGTATTCATTGCCTCCCAAAACTCGCCCTCGCTCGTCGTCCCATCACCTAGTGAGACATAGGTGATCTCGTCCCCTTTAAATTGCACGTCTTTAAACTGCCGATAGTCGCCTTCAAACTTCTTCGCAGAGTTGGGATGCCTCGAGAAATAACGCGCCGCTTCACTGCATCCGACCGCTTGCAGAAGTTGGGTGCCCGTCGCCGAAGACTGGGTGACAACGTTGAAAGCCTTGAAGGCCCAATGCGACGGCATCTGGCGTCCGCCTGAAGACGGATCGTCAGCCGCTCCGACGGCACCAAGCAGCATTTCATACGGGGTGGCCCCCAGGGCGAGACACAGGGCTCGATCGCGATAATAGGGGTAGAACCAGTCGTAGTTCGACTTGAGGGCGAGAGCTGCGGCGACACCCATAGCCTCATGTCCCGCGCCAGAAATCTGAAAGAACACCTTTTGTTGGCGTTTTAAAAGAATTTCCCGGTCATCCACACGGCGTGAGGTGAACATGATGCGATAAGCATCAATGAGTTGTCGGCTAGTGAGGCCTTCATAAGACTTAGCCTTCTTGAGGGCGGTGTTTTCGTTAAGCTTGGGATCGACTTTTGTGGTAGCCATGCTGCGTCCGACACCCCCCGAAGTTTGAACCCCGCCCTATTGTAACTGGGGTGAGGATTTTGGGAATAGGGTTGGCTGGGAAAGTGGACGAGCAATTTGGGCAAGCAAGTTTCGGGCAGTCGAAACTGCACAATTGCGATTCGCATGCGCGCGAACGCGGTCCATCCTCATTTACTCTAATATTCTGAAAACTCATGATTCGCTTCCTGCGGCCGTTTGATCCCGAGCGCGTTCGCCTGCTGATTTTCGATTTGGACGGCACCCTGATCGACTCGCGCCTCGATCTGATTCAGTCTGTTAACGCGGCTCTGAAGCACATAAGCCGCCCGGAATTAGAGGGGGATGTAATCGCGAGCTACGTGGGAGATGGCGCTCCCGCCCTCATGCGTAGAGCTGTGGGCGAAGGGTCGGATGAAAATATTTTCAACGCCGCGCTCGAATTTTTCATTAGTTACTACCGCAAACACAAACTCGATCACACGACGCTCTACGACGGCGTGAGAGAAGTGCTCGCAAAATTGTCTCAACCAGCACTCCAACCTCGGGCAGATCAGAGTCCGCCAAGAACAGATAGGGAGGCGACACAGCGCCAGATGGCGGTTTTGTCGAATAAACCAGTCAATCCTTCACGGGATATTCTTCGAGCATTCGGGCTCAAAAATTATTTTTTTCGAGTTTACGGCGGCAATAGCTTTGCGACAAAGAAACCTGACCCGTTGGGAGTTCAGACCCTTCTCGACGAGTCCGGAGTAAGGCCCGACGAAGCCTTGATGATCGGCGATTCGGCGGTCGACGTCCTGACTGGACGCGGCGCCGGGCTCTGGACCTGCGGAGTAAACTATGGTTTTGCTCCGCAAACTTTGGCAGAAGTTCCTCCCGATGTACTGGTCGATTCTCCTTGCGAACTCGGGGACATATTTGATCGAGTCGCACTCCACTAGTATTTCCATCAATAGCATTTCGATGAGTTCATTTCGACGAAATCCTGCAAGCAAACGACGCATCCGCAACAATATTCCCAGAGGCGCCTCATCTTGTTAGATTCAAGCATCGTTCTGCTTGGCTGGAGGACAAAGAAGGCGCGATGGCAAAAAATTCAACTGGCTGGCGGCTCACCAACGCCGAATTGCGCAAGTTCCGCAGCATGAAAACGCCGCATGGCATTCAGCGGGCTCTCGACGACATGCCCTACCACCTTGCTACAAGTGCCTGGTCTCCGCGGCGGGTGTTGAGAGAAAAAACATCTCACTGCTACGAAGGAGCGCTCTTTGCCGCGGCGGCACTGCGGATCATCGGATTTGCGCCGCTGATTCTCGACCTCGAAGCCGAGCACGACACGGATCATGTTATTGCGGTCTATCGGGTTAATGATCATTGGGGAGCAATTGCAAAATCAAATTACACGGGATGCCGCTATCGAGAACCCGTATATCGTTCGCTGCGCGAGTTGGCGTTGAGCTATTTTGATAGCTACTTCAATCTTCGCGGGGAGAGAACCTTGCGAACATTTTCGCGTCCGGTAAACATGCGGCGTTTCGATTCGCAGGGTTGGATGACATCCGAAAAGCCGGTGTGGTTTGTCGCGGAATATTTGCTGACCATTTCGCACTATCGGCTTATCACTCCCGCGCAAGCCGCGAAGTTACACCGGCTCGATGGGCGGTCGTTGAGAGCAGGCTGTTTGGAGCGGGCTGCAAACTGACTTAGCTATCTTTTTATACGTCGCGTTATCTTCTTGCCCGTTATTACTTCGCGGCCAAACTTGCGCTGCCATGCCCGAGCGAGGGCAGAAATTCTATTCATGGTGTTGTTTCGCCGGGAAAAGGAACCTCGCGTCGCTTTGCATGGCAGTCGATAACTGGTGGTTGCGCGCCCCCGATTATGGGCGCTTCGGGGTCACATCGCAGGCTTCGCGAACTCTTCGCAGGTCGATCCCTTGCGGTGAAAATTCAGCGATTTGCCTGCCGCTCCTCGTTCTCATGGCGACGTTGAATACATCTGCGTGTAGCAATCTCCGAACTGTTGTTTTATCCATGGACAAGAAATTTCGGCCGCCCGCCCAGTTCCAACCTTTGTAGTAGTTCACGTCGTCGAGGCGGACTTGAACTTCCAGTTGCGGCTGTCCCCAAAAGCCGGGACGGTTCGGAGGGGGCAGTCTGACACCAGGGTTAAAGTCGGCAAGCTTCAGTTTGCCCGACTCGCAATAGAGAGTCACGCGCGGGCGGTAATTCGGATCTTCGCGAAAATAATTGTTGGATTGAAGTTCGAAACGAACCCTTCTTGCGCCGGTCATCTTGTCATCAGACGAAAACTCCAGCCAATTACCGCCGGCGCTGATACCGTTACTTTCGCGCTGGTCCTGATCCCCTTGCGGGCGTTGACGATCTCCTGAATACCGAGGATCTTGAGACCGTTCTTGCGGATATGGCCGATCCTGCGAGTATCCGACGACGGTGACTGAAAGGCAAAGCGCTGCCGTCGATGCGACAAGCCTTGCGCTGCGAAACACGCTTGATGGTTTCACTGGGTTCTCCCCCTGTACATTGCGATAGTAAGAAACCCCAAGCTAAGAGAAAAGTTGTATGCGGGGTTCCCCATCGAACACGTACTATTGGGGAGTAACCATGGATGCTGGTTACTGGATTCCGCCCTAAAGTCAGCTTCTGATCGACGCAGTTTGCTGATGCGACCTTACTCCGGAGCAGGCAATGAAGCACAACGAAGAATTTTGGCCCTCGCTTCCCATGGCAGAGTGGGAATCAACTTTCAAAACTTTACACATGTGGACGCAAGTCGTGGGCAAGATACGTCTTGGCCTAGCTCAAAAGCAAAATCACTGGTGGGACGCAGCTTTATACGTGACTACCAACGGCTTGACGACGTCTCCTATTCCATACCAGGGAAATTTGTTTGCGATTCAATTTGATTTTGTTCACCACAAACTCGTATTGAAGACGTCGAATCGGGAGCGCAGCATGGACCTTGCGCCAAAGTCTGTCGCTGCTTTCTATCGAGAGCTATTCGAATTGCTGGCTGAGGACGGGATCAAGCCGCAGATCAACTTGAAGCCTCAGGAAGTTCCTAATCCAATCCCATTCGATCAAGATGAAACAAATTCTTCCTATGATCCGGTCTATGCAACCCGCTTATGGCGAATTTTGGCTTCGACCGAAATTGCTTTTCAAGAATTTCGCGCGCGCTTCATCGGCAAATCGAGCCCGGTTCATTTCTTCTGGGGAAGTTTCGATCTGTGCTGCACGCGCTTCAATGAGAAGACCGCACCCCCGCGAAAAGGCGTGATCACCTCCGAAGCCTACTCACATGAGTGCATCAGCGTGGGGTGGTGGCCGGGAGGCGGAGAGGTAGCAAGTCCAGCATTTTATGCCTACGCCGCTCCGGAACCTGCGGGGTTGGGAGAAGTAGCGATACGTCCCGGGAAGGCTGCCTACTCAAAACAAATGCACGAATTTTTGCTGATGTACGACGATGTGCGGCGAGACGCGTCCCCCGTCAACGCAATTCTGGAGTTTGCCCAGAGTTCCTACGAAGCGGCAGCGAATCGAGCGGGATGGGATCGCGCCGCGCTGGAGCGAAAAAGCTAACTGTCGAGAGATTGCCGTCGAAGAAATGGCTGAGCATCGATCAAGGCAAACAGTTGAGACAAACAACTGAGATAAACAATTGAGATAAACAATGGCGAAGCAAAGCGTCTCTAAAAAGAAATTAAATATAGCCATGATCGGCTCCGGCTTCATGGGGAAGGTGCATTCCAATGCCTTCAGGCAGGTCGGACATTTTTATGACGTCGACTACGATCTGCAACTGAGAGTAGTGTGCGGCCGCGACCGAGTGAAGCTTGAGGCCGCCGCTGCGCAGTGGGGATGGGAAGAAACGGAAACCGATTGGCGTAAATTGATCGACCGAAAAGATGTCGAGGTGATCGACATCGCGGTTCCGAACGCTTTGCACGCTCCTATTGCAATTGCCGCCGCTGAAGCAGGGAAGATCGTTCTGTGCGAGAAACCTTTGGCGACGTCGCTTGAAGAGGCACGGCGCATGGCGAAAGCACTGCGGCCAGTTCCGCATCTGGTTTGGTTCAACTATCGCCGCCTTCCTGCGATTGCTTATGCGAAACAGTTGATTGAAGAAGGCCGCACCGGCCAGCCCTATCACTATCGAGCGCTCTATTTGAATCAGTCCGGCAACGATCCTTCAAAAGCCTCAGGATGGCGCTACCAGCGCAGCGCGTCGGGTACAGGAGCGGCGGGAGATCTGCTGTCTCATGTTATCGACACCGCTTTGTATTTGAATGGCCCCATAAGCGAGTTGACCGCAGTGCTGCACGTCTTCGCTGCTGGACGCGACGTCGATGACGCTGCGATGGCCATGGTTCGTTTCAGCAACGGAAGTATCGGGACCATCGAGGCGACCCGCTACGGCGTCGGAAATCCAAATCTTAATTCATTCGAACTCAATGGTTCTAAAGGCATGCTACAGTTTTCGCTCGACGACATGAATAGGCTGAACTTCTATGACGCAACCGAGCGTGCGAATTTTCGCGCGAGGCGAAACATACTGGTCACCGGCCCGGACCATCCCTATTGGAAGACCTTTTGGAAACCTGGGCATACAATTGGGTACGAGCACCCGTTCATTGCGACGCTCGGCGACTTTTTGCAGTCAATGTCGAGTGGAGAGAAATTCCACGTCAATGCCGATGACGCGGTTGAAGTGGAACGCGTCTTGGATGCGCTCGCTCGATCGGCCGCTTCGGGGCAATGGGTCAAGCTCACTACCGACGCCAAGGCCTAATCAGCATCGGTGCATTCGCAGCGAATGAAGAACCTGTGCTGATCGGCTTAAACTACTTCACGGCCACATTGCCCGTCAACTCAATCCCGGCCGCAGCCCGCGCCACATAGAAATCGAAATCTCCAGCGCGACTGTCCACTTATGGGTCTTGACGTCGTAAGAAAAAGCACGGCGGTCGAGACTTATCTCTACGTGTTTCGAATCCAGCAGATAGCTTAAGGGGAACCGCGCGGACAAATCCGTACCACTGCTTCCAGTCGTCAATGACCAACTTCCTATCGATATAAACGATAGCCACCGTTCTCTCACTGGCCTTGCGCGAACGCTATGTAGCCACCCTCTGACGGCGGAGTGAAGTATCCGGTCCATCGGATCGAAACGTTGCTGCCGGCTCCCTCATCACTTTGCGCGGGCTGATAAAACAGATGTTTGTCGGTGCGGATAGAGGGCGGAGCGCCCGAGATTTCCGTGTTATGGAAAATCTCAGTCTTAAGCCCTCGTTTGCCGCCGTTGGCAGCAGTAGAAATTCTGTCTGCTTTGCCGTGTCTTGCAGCGTCGGGATTCCGCGGGCGTAGTTCATCGTGACGCCGTTACCAGATAATGTGCCGGATCCTGCAGGTAACTGACCGCCATAAACGGTTTCGGTTTCGCTTTCCGCGCTGCCACCGCCGCCAACCTGAGCGGAATAGGCGTCGGGCCCGATGACTGCGATCGATTTGATGCGGCTTTTATCGAGCGGGAGAATGTCACCGTCATTTTTGAGGAGAACCATGCCTGAGCGGGCTGCTTCCAAGGCGACACGGCCGCCTTCCCAATTAAAGAGCGGATTCGATGAATCGGTTTGATTAGGGTTGGGCTCACGATCCTTTGCGCTTGTAGTTCGGCTCAACTCAAGCAATTCTTGGATAGACGAAATTACGACGAGGAGAATGCCAAGTGCATACAATTATTTGGGAATTTGAGGCGCGGGACGACAAGAAGCTAGATTTTATGCGCGCGTACGGTAGCAATGGTGACTGGGCAATGCTTTTTCTTCGAGGTAATGGCTACAAGGGCACCGAGCTACTGCGTTCAGCCGGCCAACCAAATGTTTTTGTGACGATTGATCGTTGGTCGAAGGCGGAAGACTTCGAAAACTTCCGCAAGCAATTTGCAGAAGATTATTGCGCCCTCGACGCGCGCTTCGGCGCATTGGCGGTAAGCGAAAAGAAACTTGGCAGTTTTGAGTCCGAAGATTGCTAGAGCGTGGAACCTCCGGTTGAAGCCTACGGCTGATACACTTTTTCAACAACCAAGCCCGGATGGCGAAACTGGCAGACGCACGGGACTTAAAATCCCGGGTCCCTAACAGGACGTGACGGTTCGATTCCGTCTCCGGGCACCAAATCTCCAATGTTTGCAATGGATTGGTGTTGTGGGGCAGCCACGATCGCTACCAGTCAACAGGCGCAAATGTGAAATCGGGGCTGGAATCGGGGCTACTTTGTAATTGATACCTGGGAGCCGAAAAAAGGGACCGAGGGTTCGAATTTTTCTCGCCCGCCACACAGTCTGAGGTGCGGAGAAATCCGGCTGGATTGCGAAATTGCAGGAAATCGGCAACTATTGTTCTTAAACCCGGAGAAAGTGTTCCACTCTCTTCCGCAGGCAAGCTTTCGCGCCCTTTCTCTGTAGTGCACATTGGTAGTCCGGTTTCAACGATGCTGCCGGCGAATGCAATGCGATCACAATCCGATGATTTGGCAAAAGCGACTTGACTTTCGTTAGCACAGAGCTTGCTTGCGAATCCAAACCACAGTCTCGGCGTTAGGTGTTCTTAATCATTCCGCCCGAGTAAATTCCCAGCCACTGTCCATCGGGGGAGAAGAATGGCATGCGGGCTCCCTCCGTTCCAGGAACTGCTCGCGCTGTCATCTCGCCAATCCCTCGCATGTAAATCTGCGATTCGCCTCCGCGATGCCCCACGTTGCGATCTGAGATCCATCCTCCGAAAGCGCCACACTCGGATACCAATACCATGTTCCGCCAAGAGCATCTCGCGCCGGCAACTTGATGCTAATCCGATTAGTTCCGGTTTGCCCGTCATCCGCCCCAGAATCGATTCCTGTTGCTTCCAAGTGATCGCCCCAACAGCCCAGGGACTTCAGAGAGACAAACTGATATGCTTTTGTGTTGGCACATATTTAAGCAGTGGAGACCTCCATGCGGCGCCGTCTTCTGCTCGCCCTTTTTCTGCTTGTTTTGCTTGCTTGCAGCATCAATCGTCCGATGCATTCTCAAGAGCAAAAAAAGACAGCATCAGGCCACTACCTGTTTGCCTGGACTGGTGACGCGGCTAACAAGCGCGCTGGTTGTTCGGCCAATTGTGGAGCCGAAGGGCGGGAAGGGTGGGGCAAGGACTTTCTCGCGGTGATCGACGCCGATCCGGCTTCGCCGTCGTACGGACATCTGGTGACGACCGTCACCACTGATCAACAGACCATGTACGCACATCACACGGAATACACCATGCCCGCTAGCGGCATGCTCTTTGCCAACGATCATGACGCTGGCCGTACTTTCATCTTTGATGTGCGCGACCCGCTGCATCCGACTGTCGAAACGTCGTTCACCGATATGGCCGGGTACATGCATCCGCATTCGTTTGTGCGGTTGCCCAACGGGCACGTGCTCGCTACATTCCAGCACGCGCATCACGGTGCCCCAGAAGGGCACATGGGCACCAGCGGTGGCCTAGTGGAGATCGACGACGAGGGCAAGGTGGTTCGCACCAGCAGCAATGCAGATCCGAGTTTTCCAGATGCCCTACTGAGCCCTTACGGTCTCGTCGTTCTTCCAGAATCCGATCGCGTCGTCTCCACCAATTCCTCGATGCACCAGGAAGATATCTTCCGTGGCGTCACCTACCAGCTTTGGCGACTTTCTGATCTCAAGCTTCTCAAGACGGATTATTTTGATGTGGGGGAGAACCGCTACGCTCAGATCAGCCCGGAAGAGCCCCGCCTTGGACCGGACGGATCGATCTTTGTACAGACGTTGGGCTGTGGGATCGAGCGCATCACAGGCATGAGCATCGACCAGCCCAAGTCTCAGCTGGTGTATACCTTTCCCGGCAATTTCTGTGGTGTCCCCACCGTCGTTGGGCATTATCTCGTGCAGAGCGTGCCAGCCGAGCACGCTTTGATTGTCCTCGATATCAGGAATGGAGCGAAGCCAGTAGAGGTCTCACGCTTGAAGATCAGCGAAACGTTCAAGCCACACTGGACGGGATGGGACGCCAAGACGCAGCGATTGGTTGTCACGGGTAGAGAGCCTCGCCTTTTTCTGGTGAAGCTAGACCAAGCGACCGGTGCTCTCATCATGGACGACGGTTTTCATGATACGAACGGCAAGTCGGGTTTTAACTTCGCTGATCGTGAGTGGCCGCACGGGTGGAAGGGATCGGGTCTGCCGCACGGAGTGGTTTTCTCGCGATAGCGGATCGCCGCGGTTAGAGATCGAACACATCGGGCCGCCACAGAAGCCACATCTGACAAACCCGCTCCTGTCCATTTCTGAATATTCGCCATTTATGCACAGAAACTGCGTGGGTCGGCGCACTGTCTGGATTGTCGGCAAGCCGGAAGTAGTCCTCAAACAGGCTCCCGGAAATCCGACGGTTTCCGCTCATGCCTGACACGCTCTGCCTCTGCCGGTGTAGCCCGGCCAGAAAATTGCCGATCAACGCCGGCACGTTGGATTATTGAAGGTTTGCCCCGTTAATCACGACGTGTGCGCATTCCAAGAAAGTTCGCGGTCCGTCACCGAGAGATATAATTCCCGCGTGCAACAACCTATGCGGCATGTCATGGCGCTTCGCTTTTCCAAAGCCGTTCTCGTTTTTGCAATCGCACTTTTCTACACGATTCTGGTCCTAACAACATCACGGATTACGGCTCCAACTACGAGTTTGTCCGCCACGTCCTGATGATGGACTCAACCCTTCCGGGGAACCACCTCATGTGGCGCGCCGTCAATTCGTCGCCAGTACATACGGTCTTCTACATCGGCATCATCGCCTGGGAATCAGTCACTATGCTTCTATGCTGGTGGGCTGGTGTTCGATTGCTGAAATCGTATCGTGCGGACACGGAACAATACGCGGCTGCACTGAACGTCGCCGTGATTGCGCTGACGACGAGCCTGCTGATGTGGTTGGTGGCATTCCTCGATGTCGGGGGCGAATGGTTTCTGATGTGGCAGTCGAAAATGTGGAATGGGCAGGAAGAGGCATTCCGAATGTTTACCATTGTCGGTGTGGTGTTTTTGGTTGTCGTGCAACGCGAGCCAACTCCCGATTAGTCGACAACTCTTCCATAATCCGATCAGGGAAGAGTTGCCCATGAATCGGGAACAATCCAGTGAAGACCGACAGTTGAGCCGAAAAGACGATCGCCCATGATCAAGGTGGAATCAGCTTCTAGCGGTGATTGGATTCGAGCGGCATGGGTTTGTGCTCATCGTGAAGTCATTGGTGCTTCAACTCCGCTGCCCAGTTCGTCATCAGAGTGATCGGTTTAGACGCCTGCCCTGGAGTTTCGATTATCAGGAAGCGCTGGCCATCGGCGGTGACGTCGTAAGGACTGACAACGCCGACATTGCCCAGCGGCTGCCTGAGACGAAACACTAAGTGAGGAGCACCTACCTCCACCGCGTCCTTCTTGATCTGGACGGGAACCGAGACTAAGGTATTGTCTAAAGACCAGTAAAATAATTCTCTCCCGTCACGCCGCCATATGGGCAAGACTCCGCCCGCGCCGGAAACCTGCCATTTGCCGCCTCCATTGCCAAACGGCATCACGTACACTTCGGGCCTGCCCGATTCGCTCGAGTTGTAAGCGACCCAGCGGCCATCGGGAGAAAACCGGGCGTTGGCCGCGACAAAGTTACCCTGCAATAGGGGCACCGGTTTGCGGTCGCCTTCTAACGGAAGTAACCAGGTCTGCCCGGAAGAAGCAAAATCCCCAATGCCAAACAGCAGGGACTTGCCGTCGGGCGACCAGTCCGAGGGCTGCAGGTTTCTGGCCTCGCCTTCCAGCAGTAATTCTTCCTGGCCCACACCATTGGAGGCCTTGCGATAGAGATTGTTCTTGCCGCGAAAACCCCCAAACGCGATCCAGCGCCCATCCGGCGACCAAACGGGGGTCGAACTTGCCCCCGAGCCAAAAGTCAGCCTGGTATTCACTTGCCGTTTGAGTTCGTCGATCCAGATTTCGTTGTTGGCGTCGCCCGACTCCGTCGCCAGCCGGGTACCATCGGGAGAAAGCCTGACGGTGACTAGGTTAAGCGTTTTCTCGCCGGCAGCACCCAGGTTTTTCCCTGCGCGGTCATACCAAATGGCTTGAGCGGGAATCAGGCCGCCCGCAGCATACGCCAATATACCTGAGCTCGAAGCATCAAAGCCTGCTCTCCAAGTGCTCCCATCGACGAGCACACCTTCCTCCACGCGCTCTGCTGGCCCACGCAGATTACCCGTCTCAGGATCCATGGATTGCGCCATCAAGTCGCTCTCACGCATGAACAGCAGCCGTCCCGCGGCATACGTCGCGTTCGTATACGCAGTCATCAGCATGCGGTTTTCCTTGCCGTCCAGAGACGCGTAGTAGATGCCGTCGTTCGGATCGCGAGGTCGGATATGGGTAACCGCCAGATACAGGAAGTGTTTGCCGTCGGGAAGAAAATAAGGCCAGCGGTGGCTGTCATGCTTGGAGGTATCCAAGACGGTCACCGGCTTCGGGACACCGCCTGAGGCCGGGACTTGCATCAGGGCGCTCTGGAATGCGGGGGCGAAAACGATGATGCCCTGTGCGTTCCAGGTCCCCCCGCGCCCTGCTTGTGCATCGCAAACGTCGGTTGGCGTGCCGCCCTCGACAGAAATAGTCTTCAGCTTGCTGCCAGCGAAGAAGCCCATCGACCTGCTATCGGAAGACCAGAACGGAAAAATCGCGCCGTCGGTGCCTGCCAGAGCGTGACCATGAACAGCGTTTAACTTTCTCACCCATAACACCGACGCACCTTGCTCGCGTGTCGTGACAAAGGCGAGAGCGCTACCGTCTGGCGAGACTACCGCCGGACCGGCAAAGTCGCCCGTCCATATGGGGGATGCGCCGTCCTCTGATGAAATGGATGCCCGGATCACACCCGCTTGCGGGGCGCTTGGTCGGACATAAACCGTGGCCACCACTGCCGCCGCACAGAGCGCCAACGTTGCCAGCACCCACAGCAGCTTTTCACGGTGGGTCCGCCCGGGAGTTAGCGCAGCCGTGGTTCCCGACTGCGAGCCGCCCTCGCCGATCCACTTCAGTTCGCTCGCTAGGTCGGCTGCATTCTGCCAACGGTCGTCTGGGTCCTTGGCCAAGCATTTCCTGACCACGCGCTCCAGCGCAAGCGGACTTAGTGCCTGAACTTGAGTGATCGGTGGAGGTTCACTCGTCAAGATCGCCGCGATCAGGCTAGCTCGGCTCGTGCCGGAAAACGCAGGCCTGCCTGTCGCCATTTCGTAGAGGACTTCCCCGAATGCAAAAATGTCCGTGCGGGCATCGGCTTCTTTTCCTTCCAATTGTTCTGGCGCCATGTATTGGAACGTACCAACGATCATGCCTTCGCTGGTCAGTTTGGCCTGGTCCACGGTCATCTCGGTGAGGGCTGCCGCGAGGGGCGCGACGCCGGACTGCTTCGCCAAACCAAAGTCCATGAGCTTAGCGCCGCCCTTGGTCAGCATGACGTTGGCGGGTTTTAGATCGCGGTGCGTGATCCCCAGCTTGTGCGCTTTGGCTAGCGCGTCGGCAATTTGGGCGGCGTAGCGCAACGTCTGGTCCGGTGGCAGCGGTCCTTTGATGAGGCGCTGCTCGAGCGTCCCGCCTTCGAGATATTCCAACACCAGGTAGTCCACTCCATCCTGGTGTCCAATGTCATGCAGAGTGCAGATGTGAGCATGCGAAAGAGTTGAGATAGATCGTGCTTCTCGTTCAAACCGCTGCCTCGTCTCTGGATTATGGGCAAGCTCGGCAGGCAATACTTTCACCGCCACAATTCGGTTCAAGCGGGTGTCTTTGGCGCGGTAAACCTCGCCCATGCCGCCAGCCCCGGCAGCGGAAATTATCTCGTAGGGCCCGAAGCGAGTTCCTGCAGCGATAGGCATGAGGATTACCCGAATTGTAGCCCTACACAAAGAAGATGGGGCGGTTATCTCCTGCTGAAGGGTTTAACGGCGGTAGTGTTGACCGAACCGACCAACTTCCGGATGGTCGGCAAACTGGAAGTAAAAAGTCAGGAAAGTTTGCCCGTGATCCAGGCTAGGCGAAGGGTTATTTTTTCAGTTCAGCGGTAAAGTTGGTAATGATCGTTACCGGCTGGCTGACCTGCTGTGCGACGCGCTCCATCAGGAGTTTCTTGCCGTCGGGTGTGACGCTGTAAAATGGCAGGCTTAAAATTGTCCACTGGCTGACTAGGGTTTTACTCGCTCCGAATTCGAGCGATTTTCCCAGGTCCTTGACCTGAACGGCGGAGATGGATTGCGTTCCGTCAAAGTAGTAAAGTTCCTTTCCATCTTTACTCCAATGCGGCACCTGCCCTTTATTGGGCGAGACCTGCCACCTGCCCTCGCCGCCGTCGTAGGCCACCACATAAACTTCCGGCAGCCCTGAGAACGCGGTATAGGCGAGCCAACGGCCGTTGGGGGATAGTACCCCGTCTGTTCCGTGCGTAACTACCTGCTGGGATTTTCGCTCTCCATCCAACGACAGGGCCCAGATGATTTGATCCCCGGTGGAGAGGCCAGTCGAATAGAAGATGGTTTTGCCATCGAATGACCAGTCACTGGGAATGAACCCGGTGGTATCCGGACTTGAGATGAGCATCTCTTCGGCGCCGCTTCCGTCGGCGAGCTTGCGGAAGATGCCACTTCCCCCCGGCCGTATCGAGCCATAGGCGACCCACTTGCCATCGGGCGACCACACAGGATAGGTATTGGCAACAGGACCAAACGTCAGGCGTGTGCGGACGCCGCGCGCTAGATCGAGAGACCAAATGTCATTGATGCCGGAATCCAGCATTAGGGCAATGCGGTCGCCCTGCGGCGACAACCGGGCATATTGCAAGTTTTGCAAATTCTCGGCAGCTATACCAATCTGCTTTCCGGTGCGATCCATCCAAACCAATTGAACACTACCGGAAGTGCCATTGCCGAATGCCAGCACACGGTTGTCGGCAGCCGAGGCGCCGAGGTGCCAAGTCGTTACATCGTTTAACACGCCAGTAGAAATGGTTTGCAACTGGCCGCTTAATTTGCCGTTGGCTGGGTCGAACGGTTGCGCCACCAGCTGGTCACCACGGCCAAAAAGGAGGAACCCGGCGGTGTAAATGGCGTTGGTCTGGCCATGAACCAAAAGGCGATTCTCGCCGCCATCCAGCGATGCATAGTAGACGCCGTTGTTCGAGGACTTCGAGGGATCGTGATGCATGGCGAAGTAAAGAAAATGCCTGCCGTCGGGTAAAAAGAACGGCCAGCGGTGGGAGGTGTGCTGGGAGGCATCCAATCTTGTGAGTAGGGTGGGGGCGCCGCCGCTGGCGCTCACCTGCGATAGAGCGGAAACCGGAGACGCAGAGAACGCGATCACGCCACCGCTTCCCCATGCGCCGCCTCGTCCAAGCGGGACGTCACACAGAACCTGAGCCGCGCCGCCATCAATCTCGGTCGTCTTCAATTTGTTGTTGGCGAAGAACCCGATCGAGCCGCTGTCCGGAGACCAGAAGGGAAAGATCGCGTCGTTGGTATCGGGGAGCGGTCGGGCCTCCGCGGCATTCATGGGGCGGACCCAGATGGAAGTCTTCCCGTCGGCGCCGGTGGCAGTGAAAGCCAGATACCGGCCGTTGGGCGAAAGCACGGGCGGACCCGCGGCATCGTCGGTCAATCGAAAGTGCGCGCCCGGTGGGGGATTTAGGACGGTGCGAATGCTGGGACCTGACGGGGCGGGATGATGGAGGAGAAAACCAACAAGGGTTCCCAAAACAATTGCAGCCGCGATGCTGGCAAACCAACGAACGCGGCTTAGCGGGGAAAAAGATTTTGAATCTGGCGACGGCGCCGAAACGAGGGAGGGGACCCAGCGCAGATCCATAGCCAGGTCGTGCGCTGATTGGATTCTGTCAGCGGGATCTTTAGCGAGGCATGCAAAAGCTACATTCGCGAGCATGTGCGGGGCGAGCGGCTGGGCAGCCGCAATAGGCTCTGGGTCTTTTTCTAGAATGGCGGTGAATACACTGAGTTGCGATTTGCCTTCAAATGCGCGCCGTCCGGTAACCATTTCGTAAAGAACGCATCCGAAACTGAACAGGTCGCTGCGCGCGTCGGCTTCCGCTCCCTGCAAAACCTCCGGCGCCATGTACTGAAAAGTTCCGATGATCGAACCCTTCTGCGTGAGCGGCGACGAGGCCGCCGTGAGCGAGGCCAGATTCATAGTCGGCGTTGAAGGAGTGAATGGGCCGGTGGCCTGGGAAGCGGTTGATACCTTCGGTTTTGCGAGCCCGAAGTCCATCAGCTTGGCGCCGGCTTTGGTCAGCATGATGTTCGCCGGTTTCAAGTCACGATGGACAATGCCGTGTTGATGCGCCTTCTCTAGGGCTTGCGCGATGTCCGTGCCAATTTTAAGAATCTGATCAAGCGGCAGTGCGCCCTTCCCCAGACGGTCGGCGAGAGTCTGGCCTTCGAGGTACTCCATGACTAGAAAGTCAGTGCCGTCCTGCGTGCCGATGTCGTGAAGCGTGCAGATATTCGCGTGCTGGAGCGCGGAAATAGCTTTGGCTTCGCGCTCCATGCGTTGCTTCAATTCCGGGTCAGAGGAAAGATGCGAAGGTAAAACTTTGATGGCAACAATGCGGTCGAGGCGGGTATCCTTAGCTCGATACACCTCGCCCATCCCGCCCGCGCCCAGCGGGGATTGAATTTCGTAAGGGCCAAGTTTCGCGCCAGGGGTGAGGGCCATCCGTGGCCGTAATTATAGCCTGTGCAGCGCGTTGACTCGGATGACAATGATGCTGGGTGTATCGTTGGCAATCCAGAAACGATCTGTCAGTTGATGAAAAATCGCGGCTTCAATCATTGTGGGGTTGATGAGCGCTAAACGCCTGTTACCAACTGTTACCAAAACACAGATGTCATTTCGCGAATGCAAGATAAAGATTGCGTGCAAACCCAAGCGATGGACACCGTCCGAAGCAATGTCTATCAGTTGCTTGGCCGGAGAAATTGTTGGTCTTGTGACTGCATCCTAGGCGCGCAGTCACATGCGAACCCGACTTGACTTTCGTTAGCACAGAAGTTGATTGCGAATCCAAACCACAGTCTCGGCGTTAGAGTCCCGAATCGCGCGAAAACTTCAGCTGCGCGTTCATATTGAGTTTGCGCTGTTAGCCAGTGGATCGTGAGATAGACCACCCAACGCGGATATTGGTGCAATACATCATTCACTTTCCTTCGACGAAATCATATTCAATTCCGCGGCATCATCGATCCAAAATGGAAAAAAGCCAGCCACTCCACGTGGATGGCGTCTCAAATTTCGCTCCGCCCAAATTTGGGTTGAGCCGTTGATAATATTTGCGGCGAAGCTCACTATTCGGGTTGTTAAAGTGCACCACGCGGTCGAAGCGCCCCGGTCGCTTCAAGATGGCCGGAATGGAGGCAAGTCGGGTCATTTGCCGTTTGCTACAACTAATGATGCCGTCTTGCGACGCAAACGCGGCATGCGCCACTATTTCGCCATCACGTCTGGCGGAGGTCCGAGACATTGGTAGTGATTCGACGCCTTCGAGTGTCTTCAAAATAATTTCGGCTTTTTTCATGCGCCGCTTTTTCATCGACTTGTATTTCTAAACCCAATCATGCTGCTACAAAGCCCGAGCCCTTGCGAAATTCTTTGACTTCTTGCGAGCCATTCAGCTGAGCCTCTATCGCCTGCACGACATCGGTCACTTCGATCTCACGCTCATGGTCGAAGCCTGCCTGCGAAGCCAAAATGTAGACTTCGCCTAACTCGGCGAATGAGAAGCCTTCGGTTCTGCGGACGACCTTTGAGCCGTCTCTGAGGTTTTTCTTTCGAGCAGTTTTCGCGAGCGAACGCCGTCTCCTTCACTTTTGCAATCGATGAGTCACTTAATACGGAAGATGGTCATTTTGCTCGGATAGTCTACGCGTTGCCGTGGCCTGTCGAGGTAAGCCAAGAACGGGCCGGGAGTTGTTCAGCATTGGAGGACCGAGGGGAGGCTAGAATGCTCGCATGCCCGATGAATATAAGTTCGGCGGAGATCATCGACACGACTGCATTTGTCCTGTGTGCAATAAGCAAAGCGGGGAGCACTACAAAGACTGCATCTGCCCAAGATGCAAGAAGCAAGGGGGTCAGCACGAAAGCCATTGCGTGTGCCCTATGTGTCAAAAGGGCGGCGGGGAGCACTACAGCCATTGCGAGTGCGCGGTCTGTCAAAAAAGAGGCTAGAGAGGTGAGGCACCGACCAGCACACCCATCTTCGTAATCCCCGCACGTTAAATACTTCAGCAACGATATTAATGGCTCCGCTTGGCCACTTTGGCAACTCTTGCAGCGCCATTGGCTGATAGATGGTGTAGTAGTAGTACCCGATTTCGCTCACGCCGGGCCATGTTCTGTTTGCGAACTCGATGAAATCTAGATTTGTTGCCGTTGGATATGGACATAGTTGACTCCTGTCATGCACGCTGGTTTGACGAACGACTGTTCAAAAATAGTAAGCTCGATGTGACGCTTTGCGACGATATACATGTGCCGTCACTCTAACCCACTGTAGTGCACCCCGGTAGAACTGGACACGGAAGTTAGTAAGGCTTAGGGCCTCCGCCAGGAGGCGAGAATGTCGAGAAAGCCGAGAGTGCAAAGAACCCCGGAAGAGAAGTGGCAGATTGTGTTGGAAGCTCTGAAGAGCGGCAACGTGGCTGAGACCTGCCGCAAGTACGAGATCGCTCCCAATCTCTATTATCGTTGGAAGGACGAAGTGGAATTGGGAGCCAAGGCTGCGCTTGGGGGAGAAGCGCAGCGGCGCGGCCTGACGCCGAGCAGGAGAAGCGGATCAAGCAACTGGAGCGGGCGCTGGGCCGTTCGCATTTGCAAATCGAAATACTAAAAAACGTGCTGGGCGAGTGAGCTGCGGGCCAGCTCATTCGTCGGCACGGGAATTAGTGGCCCAGGGAAAAGAAACCAAGCTGGTGGCCGAGACGCTGGAAATCAGCCGGTCCAGTCTCTACTATCAGCGACAGCCGCGCCGGGATCGTGCGGATCGTTCGCGCGATCAGGAAATTATTCTGGCCTGCGGTGAGAAGCCGGCCTATGGCTATCGTCGCGTGGTCTGGTGGTTGAAGCGGCATCGCGGACGGATGGTGAACGGCAAGCGGGCGCTGCGCGTGATGCGGGAACGCGGCTTGTTGGTGCGTCAGCATCGCTTTCAGATTTCCCGCAGAAAGGACTGGGGCAAGGTGGAAGCTCCGTGTCCCAATCTCATCTGGCAATCGGACATGACCAAGGTCTGGGCGGGGCCGAGTGTGGGAACGGCACGCTTCGACACTGGAAGCTCGCAATCCGCGGTTCTGCGGGTTAGAACCCACTTTGCTGAAGCTGCTTTTTTATAATGTTGGATGTGAAACTCGTCACCGAAAGATTGTTGTGGGCGCCGCGTCAGCGATTCGCCCCGAGCATTGTTCGGGGAAGGCAGTGCAAAACAAAGCTTGGAAGAAGTTGATCAGAGTTAGACGAGGTTCGTCGGGTCACGAGATCGCAACTCTCTCAGAAAAGTAGTCGATTCACGCATAATGGTCTCACTGCTCTTTAGGACTTTTCCTATTAAAAGCAATTGCGCTTGAGTTTTGTGGCGAAGAAACTCACATTCTGCCCCATGTTCTGTGTGTGAACCCTTCGGGGACATTGGAGATATTGAAAAAGTAGCCATATTGGGACCTCCTACGCAGGACAGACACCTTCCACTTCAGCGTCAGGAGTGCGAGTGACTTTCAGGGACAATACACGGATTCGGTCATGAAGGCGACGAAGGGAGGGCACAACGTTAGAATCTAACGTCAGCACTCCCATGTCTATCGGGCTTTGACCCTATACCGCCTCATGGGCATTGAGTTTATCGAAGACTACACACAAAGGGAGGGACTTCAGGCTAGTTGCCACCACAGGTTGACCATTTCCCCGCTTATGTTGGATATTGTGAACGCATGAACGTTGAACGCATCATCGACGACATTGAGCAGATAGAGGAGATGTTCGGAGCGCCGGACATAAGGCCACTCAGTGCAAGCGACCTCTCGGCTGCGAATCGAAGGCACGACGAAATGCTCGCGCATAGCCCTTGGTTTCAGCTTTGGCAACGGTATGGGGTCTGCTGCCGAACAGAATCCCCAGTGCTTCGACTAGGCGAGTCGAAGAGCTAACCTCGTCGCGAAATGCGCTTGAACAATGGCGAAGAAGAAAGCTGCCAGTGCTGCGAGTGCCCCGCCGAAGCCAGTGAACAAGACCTCCTGACGCATATGGGCTCGGCCTTCTTACCTAATTCGTTCTTATAAATACTCAGTTGGAGTCGTCGCGCCATCTCTGTCATTTGGGTGTAGTAGGCCGGTGGGGATGATCTCGGGATAGGACGGGGCTGAAAACGGCCCCTTACCAGGCGATACACTCGACCTTTCTTTATGGCTATTGCTTTCATCGACTAATAGTTCATCTGCCTTTACCAGTTCCCGCTCAAGTGGCGCTAATCAGTCTGGCTGATTCGTTCTAGTTTTGGCGTCGGATTCGCTCGGGACTCTGAGCGGCCCGTGCCCGGCGTCTGCATTATGGGTTGTGGAACTCTGTCCGTCGTCTGACTTGCTGCGTGCCCAGCCAAATCAGCTAAATCATGTGGGTGGCTTTGCCCAGAATACGCGATCATCAGGTTGTCAGCGGGCTGTGCCAGGGCTTCAATCGGACTACGCTCTCGGAAACCATGGGAGCAGTACGCTCGTTTTCCACTTGTAGTCCGCGAAAGCGGGGTTTTCAGCCATCTTCTTTTCTAATATTGGAACTCCTGAAACCTTCAGGATCAAAAAAGTGATAGTGATGGGTCCGATTATCGCAAGGCAGCCGCCTTTTACAACAAGCGATAGAACCCAAATTCCCCACCACTGCACAATCTCTCCGAAATAGTTGGGATGCCGGGTATATCTCCATAGGCCGCTCTGCATGATCTTGCCACGGTTGCGAGGATCTCTGGCAAACCTTGCGAGCTCTGCGTCGGCGACCGTTTCGAAAGCGAACCCAAGCACCCAAACACAGACGCCAATTCCATCGACAAAGCCGAGTGCCCCATGCGCGCTTCGGTTGATCATCACGACGGGCAGGGAGATGATCAAGAGGAGCAAACCCTGAAGAAGATAAACTTGCAGGTAAGAGCGCGTATAAAACCACTTGCCCCACTCATGCCGCCAGGCTAAATAGCGGTAGTCCTCAGCTTTGCCTCGATTTCGGGTGTAGATGTGCCATGCAAGGCGTACGCCCCAGGCGGTCACCAGAATGTTTACCAGTAAGCCGCGCGTCCCGCGCACCTCCGAAAGAAAGAAAGATGCCCACGCTAACAAAACGAACCCTAACCCCCAAGCTACATCGGCCACGTCATTTCGTTTTCTGGCAAGCGAGATGACGAACCAGGTGCTCATATACAACCAGAGCATGAGTGCTAACGTTGGATAATAGTTCATAACTTGATTTTGTTCGCGATGAGGCAAGTCGCTGCCGACACGGTAGAACCGAGTACCGTTCCCCAAATTAAGTCGACGATTGTCAGAGCGAGCGGCCAATCCTTAACCGTTGCCAGGTTCGTGAGATCGTATGTCGCATAGCTGATGAAACCGAACAGCGCTCCCAGCGAAAGCGCTCGTACCCATGAGTCTTTTTCCACCGACGGAGCAATCACGAACACGACCAACCCCACGACGAAAAGCAGGTAGAACAAGATCGCGGCCACCCAATTGACGTTCGTCTTCATCAGGAAACCGATTTGTTTAATATAGAAATTCTTGGCTGCAACCCCGAGCCAGACCATGTCGAGCGCGAAGAAAATTGGCAGCGCAATGAAATAAAGTTTCACGAACATAACATCACCTCATAATGAAATATTCCGCGCCTGCGCACCGGATAAGTTGCTAAGTATGGTTTACACATTCTCGACTCGTCGTCGCCTTTGCGCTAAAAACGCCGCTTTGCGAACGAAATAAGCCAGTGGCAAATACAAAACGAAGATCATGATAGGCCCCACAAGCAGCCAAGCCGATATTGCATGGACGGATGTCACCCACAAGGAAGCGATGGCCTGCACCGGACTGGCCCGCACCATGGCCAGAATTTGCCCGAGAGAACGCTGCAATGGCTGCGCCCGAAAAAGAAATTCGCCAGCTCGGATGAACGGAACAAAGAGCAAGAGCTGGAGCGGATACACGATGTAGTTCACCAGTTGGATCGCGGGCAAATTCAGCCGGAAGACTAATGCCGCAGCCGCGCAAAGTAGAGTGGTCGCGCCCAGTACGGGAAATACTCCAACTACGATTCCCACCGCCAGACTAAGCGCAATCTTCTCGGGCGTCACACCTTGCGTCAGTAATTCGAGCACGGGTTGCACCAATCGTCGATGGATGAATTCCTTTTTCACAAATTCAAAACCGTGCACCAACTCCTGTCAATTCTCGCTCCAAGGCTGCGAAATCGTGCAACACACGCCATCGAAGCCCGTAAGCGATGCGGTCGAGAAGAACTTCAGGTGCTCCACCGAGCCACAAGGCGGTCGATTTGGGTGCCTTACGGGCGATGTAGAGGAGATCGTCGCCAAAAGTTTTTTCCGGCGTCTTGCTTATGCTTAAGAGCAGTGCGCTTGCCCCGCTCTTGCGCGCCGCCAGCACAATATCCGCACTTGGCAACTCAGTCCCAAGATGTATGACACCAAGACCACCTGCCGCCGTCAGCATCGCCGCCGCTAGATTGGGAAAGCCATGTCGTTCATCTACAGGAGTCGCGAACATTACCCGCGCGCGAGGATTCGACGGTGTATAGGTCCTGATGAAAGACGTCAGGAGAGCGCTCAAAAGAGAGGTGAGCATGTGTTCCTGCGCGATACTGCATTTCCCTTGATGCCAACGCTCACCGATGGTACGCATCAACGGAAGGGCGACATGATGCACCAGGCTTCTTGGACTACCAACCGCCGTTGTCGCCTGGTTGAGTGCCCGATCGGCTTGCGCGTAGTCGAAGAATTCGATCGCACGCAGCACTGGCGCAAGGAAATCCTCTGAAACTTGGTTTCGGGCCGCCTCACTCTGGATGAGCGTAGTCCCGTTGTCGAGCAGTTCTCGCAACCCCTTGTCTCGCACCCTGGCCACTTGTCCGATGCCATGGCCGCTTTCAACCGCCTGCCGCAACAACAGCAGTCGCTGGACTTGAATCTCAGTGTAGAGCCGGCCCCGAGCCGATCGCTTCGGTGTCACCGCCTGGTAGCGGCGCTCCCATGCACGCAAGGTGTCGAGCGGAATGCCAGTCAACTTGGACACAGCGCTGATCGGATAGGTTGAAGCCATGAATCTCAGCCTACATTTCGCTTTAATTCTTGTCAATGATTTGTCATGGACAAATGCTTGACAGAGTCGAATTTTGACGGTACAACTAAGGAAGTTCAATCCGGTACGCAACTGCGTGCGTACCTCTAGAAGAATCCGAGAGGCGAAACCGTTCCTTGATTAAAAGTCTCCGCACTTACCGCTTGGGAACAGTCATCCCGTTCGTGCTCCTGCATGTGGCGGCGCTTGCCATCTTTCTACTACCTTTCCGTTGGTCGCTGGTAGGACTCATGGCAGCCTTGTATGCCGTTCGAATGTTTGCTATCACAGCCGGTTATCACCGCTACTTCAGTCATCGCGCTTATAAATTAGGGCGCGTCTGGCAATTTCTGATCGCGTTCGTGGCCGAGACTTCGGGACAGAAAGGCGTTCTGTGGTGGGCGGCGCATCATCGCGTCCACCATCGCAAGGCAGATCATGATGGCGACATTCACTCTCCGGGATTGCGGGGATTTTGGTGGGCCCATGTCGGGTGGGTGCTTTCTAACGAATACGACGATTACGATCCGCGGCTTATTCAAGATTTCGGAAAATATCCCGAACTTCGCTGGCTTGATAGACACTACTGCGTGCCGCCGGCCCTTCTTGGTGGTGTGATTCTATTGTGGGGCGGTTGTGACGCCTTCGTATGGGGATTTCTGGTTTCGACCGTTTTGTTATTTCACGGAACTTTCACCATCAATTCTTTAGCCCACCTATGGGGCTCCCGCCGCTTTGCCACGCCTGACGATAGTCGCAATAACTTTGTGCTGGCGGTCATCACACTTGGCGAAGGCTGGCACAACAATCATCACCAGTTCATGTATTCCTGCCGCCAGGGACTTCGCTGGTGGGAAGTCGATGTGACCTATTACCTGCTCAAAATCATGAGTTGGCTGGGCATTGCGCGCGATCTTCGCGCTCCTCGAAATGTGGAAACCGCGGAGAGGATCGCAGCATGAGCCGGATCGCGGTAATCGGCGCAGGCATCTCAGGAATGGCCGCTGCCTATCTGCTTAGCCGTAAGCACGAAGTGTGGCTTTTTGAGAAAGAATCCCGCTTAGGCGGCCACACCCATACTCACGACATCGAAACCAGCCGCGGCCTTCTTCCGATTGACACTGGATTTATTGTGCACAACGACCGCACGTATCCGAACTTAATAAAGCTGTTTCGGAAACTTGGCGTCGAGCGGCAGCCGAGTGACATGTCGTTTGGAGTTTCGTGCCGCGATACGGGCTTCGAGTACAGCACTCGGGGCCTGGGGGGATTCTTTGGCAGCAACTTGCTCCGTCTGCGTCAGTACCGGTTATTCGCCGAGATTCTGCGCTTCAACCGTGAAGCGAGATTGCTGCTTCAAGATGCGGCGAATGCCGAGATCACGTTGCGAGAATATGTGAGTGCCCATGCATTTGACGGGGACTTCGCCCGCTATTACCTGAACCCGATGGCCGCGTCGGTGTGGTCTGCATCCCTCGACGAGATCGACGAGTTTCCAGCTTTTACGCTGTTTCGCTTTCTGGATAATCACGGTCTTCTCGGAATCACCACGCAAGCGAAGTGGTATGTGTTGAAGGGCGGCAGCCGTGTCTATGTCGAGCCTCTGACCAATCCGTACAAGGAGCGAATCCGCTTAGGAACTAAGATCGAGGCGGTGACGCGAACTGTTGCCGGAGTGCAGATCGCGTTTGCAGGTCGCGAATCAGAGTGCTTCGACGAGGTTGT
>JANYKL010000033.1 GCA_025361625.1 Acidobacteriaceae bacterium | reverse complement strand
TGCTCGCGGAATTCGCGGCGCATTTTGGAAATCCGGCGCTCGGCTTCTTTCGATAATTTCTGGGCGGCGGCTCGATCCTGCAGCGCGTTCACGTTTTCGCGGGCGTGATATTCGAAGTCGCGGAAGAGGGTTTCTAGTTTGGTTTCCATCTCGCGAAGTTTGGCTTGCTGCTCTTTGCGCCCTTCAGTGGCGAGGCGCGACTTCTCTGTGTCGAGTTCCTCCATGCGGATCGCGAGGCGGGCGCGTTCGGATTCGAGGTCGCGCAGATCGGAGTGCAGGCGATCGAGAAAGCTTCCGACGTCTCGGGCTTGCGACCCCAACCGAGCACGCGATGCGGCGATAATGGCTGGATTCAGGCCGAGGCGCTGAGCGATGTTGATGCCGGCGGAGGCTCCGGGAACGCCAATTTTCAGCTCATATGTCGGTTGCAGCGTGGCCTCGTCGAAGCCGACGGACGCGTTTATTACTCCGGGAGTATTCGCGGCGTAGACCTTGAGCGAGGTGTGGTGGGTGGAGATAACGCTCATGCATCCGGTGGTGCGGAAGTGGTCGGCGATGGCAACGGCCAGGGCTGCTCCTTCATCAGGGTCGGTGGCCGAGCCTAATTCGTCTAGCAGGACAAGCGATTTCGCTGTGGCGGTGCGTGAGATGAAGTCGATGTTCGTGACATGGGCGGAGAAGGTGGAGAGGTTCTGCTCGATGGATTGGTAGTCTCCGATGTCGGCGAGGATAGCGTCGAAGACGGGCATCTCAGCGCGGTCGGCAGGTACGGGGATTCCGGACTGGGCCATGAGAGAGAGCAGGCCCAGGGTTTTGAGGGAAACGGTTTTGCCTCCGGTATTGGGGCCGGTAATTACGAGCTGGTGGTGCCCGGTATCCAGCTCGATGGTGATGGGGACGAGCTTTAAATTCTTGAGTCGCAGGTTTCGCTCTAGTAACGGATGGCGGGCTTTGTGAAGGGCCAGGGGAGCTTCGTTCACGGTGGCAGCCTGTGCCGGGTCGAGAGCAGACTTTGAAGTCGTCAGGATTACTTCTGAGCAGTTGTAATCTTCGGCGAATCTTGCTTTGGCGAATTGAAGTTCCAACTCGGCGAGGATTTCGACGGCAGCATGGATGGCGGTTGCGTTCTCGCCGATCTGGCGAGTCATTTCGATGAGAATGCGGTGGACTTCTGACTGCTCTTCATCGAGGAGTCGGACTAGATCATTATTTTGCTCGATAGTTTCGAGGGGCTCGACGAAGACGGTTTGGCCACTGGAGCTGGTTCCATGGACTACTCCCTGGACACGTCGCCTCTGCTCGACTTTTACCGGAATGACGAAGCGTTCGCCCCGAATGGTGATGAGTTCGTCCTGAACGGTGCCTCCTTCGGCTAGTCGGCGGAGGTGCGCCTGGAGCGACTCTTGGATTTGGCGCTTCTGCTTTTCGATCTCGCGACGGATGCGATTTAACTCGGGCGAGGCGCGGTCATCCAGAGTGCCGTCGGGGAGGATCTTGTTGTGGAAGGCACGCAGAAACGCAGTAAAGTCCTGGACGCCAGCGGAAAGGGTGGCAACGGCCTTCCAATCGGAGCGCATGGCGGCGGGGGGTTGCCGCACGATTTCACGCCACTCTGAGGCGCGATCCGCGACGAGGATTACGTCGCGAATGTTTGTGGTTTCGAGAGCGGCTCCGGAGATTCTGGATTGGTCGAGCATCTCGCGGATTTCGAGAAGTCCGGCGAATTCGAAGCGCCCGCCGATTCGGCGGTAATCACGAATTTCTGAGGTGAGCTGCTGTTGCGTCGAAATCCAGTCACGGTCGCGTGAAGGAGCTAGCTCGGCGATGCGCCGTTGGCCTAACGGTGACGCCGAGTATCCGGACAAGAGCGATCGCAACGACTCGAATTCGAGCAATCGGGAGCTATTGTGGGTGAGCTGCTCCGGGATGGTGGACATGCTTTTTGATGGTACAACGGGTGGTTAAATCTGGGAGCGGCGTTATACTGACGGTCTGGCTCTGTAGCTCAATTGGATAGAGCATCGGTCTTCGGAACCGAGGGTTGGGAGTTCGAGCCTCTCCAGAGCCACTTTGTATTTTTCTCGGCGTTCCGCCTGAAGCGCTGGTTATCAGAAGCTTTCTTCCCTACCTCTTGCGCCCGCCGCATATACACCGAAGTTACTTGCTGATTAGAAGGATTGGCGGTGCAATTGTCTCTTGCGAGGCACTCGTGCCTTGGCGGCTTATTGGCTTAGCTGCGATCGAGATAACAGCTTGATTTCGCCGTTTGTGAAAGGGGCAAGATTATGGGACGCGTGTTTGGGTTTTTGGGAACCGTCATTTCTATGGCAATTGGGATGTATTTCTATTCACTGCAAGTGAAGGCGATCGAGCCAGGGACGGCGTCAGCTGTGGGCGGTGAGGCGCCTCTCATCGCGGGTGTGAAAAATGATCTTATCGGCATTGCGAATGCAGAGCGGGGGTATCAGGCTTCGGAGGGTAAGTACGCTTCGCTCGATGAATTGATTGCGGGGAAGTATCTTAGTGTGAGAGCGGACCGTCCGCCATATGTTTACGATGTCGAGACGACGGGACAAGGCTTTAAGGCTTCTGCCACGCGCACGGTCAAGGGAGCTCCGGCCCAACTTTGGATAACGGAAACGATGCAGGTTCAGGCTTCGGACTAGAAGTTTGAACCGCGACTTTCTTTGGTTTGATAAATTCTGCGGCGTTTACTACATATTCCAGGACGTAGGCCTTGGGTTCGCGGGGTTCTGGTGGCGTTCGATTTTAAGTAGGCAGGCGGCTAAGTTTTTTTCCAGTCGGTCAGGGATTTTAGTTCGTCCATGATTTCTTGCAGTCTTTGAATGCGACGCTCTTGATCTGAAGCTCCGATCAATTTTTTACCACCCAGAATGTACTGGCGGTTAGCCTCGCTTATTTCCGCGATTTCTTCACGGAGCTTCCCTACCCGTTCGCTCACCGACAAAGGCATAAAGATAGGCTAGCAGAAGCGCGGAAAAGTTGTCAGCGAGCGGCGAGGTTTCCGGGCAATTGATTAGCACAATCGTCCACAAATCATTCACAAATTGTTTTCCGGTCCGGTTGCGTGCTGGGGCGCGAATTGACTTAGGTTGTTCCGCCGCTGTAGATTTGCGGAGCTGCTTTTGATCTTTCTCAATCTTTGGTTCGCGCAATCGTAGAACGGCGACGTGCCCTCTCTACGGGGAAGCGGGTGCAAATCCCGCGCTGCCGCGCAACTGTAAGCGAGGACAATGCAAGCGGTCACTAGGGAAGCCTGGGA
>JANYKL010000021.1 GCA_025361625.1 Acidobacteriaceae bacterium | reverse complement strand
GGCAGAAAAAATTGAGAAACGCGGACTTTCGCATCGAATGGCCTCTACAGTGCCACCCAAGCTTATGCCGAAGCTCCAGACTGTCAACTGAAACAAAGAGAATCAGCACCAGAATGGTAAGAGGTACTGCGACGAGTTATTGCAATCGGAACCGCTCGTTCATCAACCGTTTGAGCCGCGGACGCCAGAGAATGTCGTAAGCAAGCGCTTTATCAGGAAACATAGCGAGCGCCGCCTTTCTTGCATTCGCTGACATCTCAGCTGCTTCTTCGAGAGTTAAGTCCGGGTCCTGGCTGATCACGGACATGACCATGCTCATCATGACTTGCAATCGGCGAAGCTTGCGAGCCTCATCAAGTCCTTCATCTTCGTCCTTACGTTTCTCTCGTTCTCGACCCGCGCCGTGGCCAGCCCCTTGAGCATTCATACTTCCTCTCTTGCGTCCCTTAACCGAACGACACCCGAGCATCAAGACGACCAATATGTCGACTCGATTTAGTATTGGATGTCGGCCTCAATGCTGGCGGTTGCGGGGATATCTTCTTTCGGCCATCCTGACAGCTTCTCCGGCAGAATCAGCATCTGAAGAGGTTACGCTTCAGAATCCGGAGACACAGATCGCTCGCGATTGCCATAATTTGTAAGACACTCAATATTTGGGAGGTTTCGTGGAAGAATCGATTGCGCCTCAACCCCAGCCCGATGAAAAGCTAGTTAAGGTATTTGATACCGAGCAGGAAACCGAGGCCATCCTAGTTCAAGGTTTGCTGGAATCCGCAGGCATCGAGTCTGACCTCAAGTCGATCGATGTAGTGCAAGACGCGTTCCCGGGCATCGGTGGCATGATGCTGCTAGTACGCGAAATCGATGAAGCCGAAGCGAAACGAGTCATTGAAAGCCGTCGCCAGCTCCCACCGCTGGGCAATGAACCCGCCGAAATCGCCTGATAAGAAAAGCTGACGCTGCCCGGATAGAGAATGCGATCTTCCTCGCACCGAAGGACGTATGCGACGACCCTGCAGCTAAGTGCGATTGCTGGTTCGCTCAAGGACGAGAACTCGATTTGCCTAACGCAAGGTTTCAGGAATGACCGACTTGCCATCAAGATAGAAACTAACCGCTCCCTCTTCATCCGTCCGAAACGTTCTCACTCCCGCCGCCTGCAACCGCTGAAGCACCTCGATACGCGGATGCCCATAGCCGTTGCGCGTACCCACTGAATCACCGCATACCGCGGATGCAGCGTGGATAACAAATCTGCGGAAGTCCCGCTTGCGCTTCCATGATGCGCAACTTTGAGTAGCATCGCTTCAGGATGCTCCTCTACGATCCGCCGCTCGGCCGCCTTCTCGGCATCGCCTTCTAGCAAAGCGGTCGTCTGCCCAAAACGTACGGTAAACACCAGGCAATCATCGTTCGGACGCATTGACCCGGTAATCTGGTCGCGTCCTGGAGCGAGCATCTCAAAATGCGCGCCACCCCAATCCAATTGATCGCCCTCTTTCTTGACAAGCGTTTTCATACCCGCCCGTTGAGCCTGCGCAACGATCGACGCCAGCGCCCCTACCGGTTTGTCGATACTTAGCCACAACTCCTTCGGATGAAAATTCGCGATGACCGCCGGCATGCCGCCAAGATGGTCCGCATGGGGATGGGTAATGGCTACAGCATCAAGACGTTGAATGCCGCGATTCCAAAGGTATGACGAAACCACCTGTTCACCAAGATCAAAATCAGAATGCATCCATTGCGGTAATCCCCCGGCATCCACAAGAATCGTGCGACCCTCGGGGGTAACCAGAAGAATGGAATCACCCTGCCCAACATCAATCGCCGTCATCTCCATCGCAGCTTTGCGGAACCGCGGGCGAGAGGGAACAAATGCAATCCAGATTGCGACGGCGAACACGGCGCACACCGAACCGAATGCAAACCATCGCGACCGCCTCACAAGTACAACGGCGGCAGCAATCGCTGCAAGCGAGACCATGATTATCGCCCCCGAAGGCATAGCTACCCTCATGTCAGCGACCGATGCACCAACCAGATGGGCTCCCCCGAACAAGTGGACCGTCCCGGTGATTCCGCCTAAAGCGAGACCCGAAATCCAAACCGCGGGGTGGGCAAGCGCCGGCGAGATATATCCCAACGCGACTGCGGCAGCCGCCGAAGGCATCAGTATTCCAGTGAGCGGAATCACTGCGAGGTTTGCCAGCACTCCTGTAGTAGTGGGGCGATGAAAGTGGTAAGCCATCAGCAGCGCCAGGCCCGCCTGCATGAGCGCCGACACAAAGATTAATTCGCCAAACCCGATTGCCACGCGCATGCCGATCGCCACCCCGCCAAAGCTCAGGCGCGGGCCGACGAATCTCTCGAGCCTGCCCCCGATCAACCTTAAATCCAGGCGAAACTGTGTCACCTTTGGAGGAACATGCAAGTCGTAACGGGTCGATTGCAGCCAGCGGAGCCCGCGCGCGTAATGACCGGTGGTCCGTTCAAAGATTGGAGACGCAATTCTGGCGATGATCGTCACCGCCATGAAAGTGAGCTGAAAACTGGCGCCAAAAACCGCAGTTGGATTGATAAACAACACTCCGAGCGCGGCCGCGCCAATCGCGTTCATCATGTTGCGTCCGCGGTAGAGCAATCGCGCTCCAAGATAGGTTGCCAGCATCAGCGCCGCCCTCCACACCGGAGGCCCAACGCCAACGACAAATGCATACGCAAAGGAAATCGCTACGGTCGCCACGGCGGCATACGCAGTGTCAACTCGAAATTTGCGCAACACCCAGAAGATCGCAAACGCCAGGACACTGAGATTCATCCCCGAAACTACCAGCACGTGATAAGTGCCCGACCGCTGATATTCCGTCCGCGTGGAATTTCGTAAAAAAGACTCCTCGCCCAAAACCATCGCGTCCATCAGCGAGGCTTGCGATTGCGGCCAAAGCGCATGAATCTTAGCGATGATGCTAGCGTGAGCGCGCGTTCTCCACCATTCAATTGTGCTTCCCCTAAACCCCGGCAACCTTTTTATATCCTCGGCTGTCCCCAGCACCACGATGCCGTTTTCATGCAGGTAGCCCTCATAGTCGAAGGCGCCCGGATTGCGATAGTTTCGCGGGGCATGCAGTTTGGCAACAACGCGCAGGCGAGTACCGTAAGGCAGCGAAATCGAATCATCGAGAGCGTGTCGTTCCAATACGTCTTCAGCCTCCGGTTTTCCGCGCGGCACTTTTTTGTAAATAGAAAGGCGAACTCCACCTTGCACCGGCCTAACCCCAACTTCACTTTCAATCGACTCCGTCATAACATCTACAAACTTATGAATGGAGCCGGGATAGGCCTCTTGTGAATACCCTTCGCGGACTACGTGACCTGTAAGCAAGACGGCGCGCCCATCCGCGTACGAGAGAAGGGAAGGCGCCTCGGTCCGGCCGGCGGCGGGGCTGACCTGAATGAGAAATGCTCCCAACCAAAACCACGCACCCAGCGCGAGAATGTTTGAAACCCAGGGCTGCTTATTAACGAAGAATCTGGCCGCCAAAACGAAGGCCAAAATCGCAATCACCCACCATATCGGAGGCCGCCAGGCACGCACTCCAAGCCATATGCCGGAACTAAATGCCAATGCCGCCCAAAATAAAGGATGGTAGGAGAGCCGTTGCTTTATCAGCGAAGTTGAGTTGCGATTTGTCATCGCGGGCTAACTGAAGATTGGATCTTGTAGGAGTACATTATGAGACGACGAGTCAGGCCCCAAATCGCTTCTCCCAACGCTCGGAGGCCCGCGGCACCCGTCTTCCAGGAGGAAATCACAGGAGGAAATCAGGCGACGCGGAAAGCGGTCAGCGAGCCAGAAGCACCAATGATTCGATATGAAACGTCTCCGGAAACAAATCGAACAAGTGTGCTTCTTCGATGCGATATCCAACCGCCAGCAGGGGGGCGAGGTCCCTGGCCAGCGTCGCCGGGTCGCACGAAACATAACGAATCATCGGCGCCCCCAAATCCGCCAACGATTGCGCCCCCTTGTTGCCGACACCGCTGCGAGGAGGGTCCAGGACAATTAAGTCAGGCCGGCTTCGCAGCGACCCGGACCCAAGAAGGTCACTTTGCAAGTAATCTTCTGTCCGGGCGCCGATCGCTTTCACGTTCGCTGACACATTGTGCCGAAAATCGTCGATTGACGTCAGTGACGCCTCTACACCAAAAATGTGACGAAAACGCCGCGCCAGAACAGCAGAGAACAAGCCGACGCCGGCATACAAATCGAGCGCGATGTCTCCTTCTGCTCCGCCGGTAACGACCGAAACCATCTCGTCAATGAGCGCCCGGTTCACCTGAAAAAACGCTCCAGCGCTAACGCGATATTCGCTTTCTGGAGTTCGATATTGAATCGAAGTTGCGCCCGCGCTAGCGAGCG
>JANYKL010000011.1 GCA_025361625.1 Acidobacteriaceae bacterium | reverse complement strand
GGCTCGGAGTCGGTCGAGACCGCGCTGAAACTGGCGCGGCAATATCAAATCGAAGTCGGGCAGAAAAACCGTTACCGCACCTTGAGCCGCGAGCAGAGCTATCACGGATCGACGCTTGGAGCGCTTTCGATTTCTGGCAACCGCACGCGACGCGAGATTTACCTTCCCATGGTTCGCGAGTTCGAGCACATCGGCATTCCCTATTGTTACCGTTGCGACTTCGATTGTAGCGACGGATGCCGCAACTGCGGCCAGCAGTATGCGGCAGAACTGGAACGCGCTATCGAGAAATCGAAGGGAGAGACCGCCGCCTTCATTCTTGAGCCGATGAGCGGAGCCACGCTGGGCGCGTCCATTCCTCCTCCGGGCTACCTCAAGTCGATAGCCGAAATTTGCCGAACTCACGGCGTGCTACTCATCGCTGACGAAGTGATGACGGGCGTGGGCCGTACCGGACGCAACTTTGCGGTCGAGCATTGGGGAGTTTCTCCTGACATCATGGTCACAGCCAAAGGCCTTTCCTCTGGTTACGCGCCGCTCGGGGCGGTGATTGCTTCCAAGAAAATTGTCGACGCAATCGCCGACGGGTCGGGAGCTTTTCTGCATGGATTCACTTATAACGCCCACCCGATTTCGGTTGCCGCAGGGCGCGCCGTGCTTCGGCGAATTCAGGATTTAAACCTTGTGCACGCTGCGGATTCAGACGCGCCCGGAACGGCGGCGGCCACATTGAAACAATTGCTGGAAACTTTGTCGGAGCTTGGATCTGTCGGCGAGGTGCGCGGACTGGGGCTACTCTGGGGCGTCGAATTTGTCTCTGATAAGAAGACGAAAGAAGCGTTTCCACGGGAGAGAAACTTCGCTGGCCTGGTTGCGAAAGTTTGCCAGCGTCGCGGATTATTGGTCTATCCCATGCAGGGATGCGTCGACGGGTTGGCTGGAGATCATTTGCTGATCGCGCCCCCGGCAATAATCTCTGCCGAGGAAATTGCTTCGGCGGTAGAGCAGCTAAGCGCCGCCATCGTCGAAACGTCAGTCGCCACCCGTTGGGGTTCGGCGACGTGATTTAGCAGGGGCGTGAACAACGTAGGAGCGCCGCCGCCAAGGCGGCCTGAATGACGGCAATTTGGCGGAAAGCAAGGTCACTTTGCGCAAAAAACGCCAATCTAGCCTACATTTCGCTTCGTGCATTTTAGGGGGTTACGCCGCACGCAAGGGCAAGCTATACTCGTTCCAGTTGCCATGCGCTCGAACGGATACATTTCGCTTTTGCAGGCCTGCTGGATCGAGGGACGCGCTTGCCCGCGCCGTTACCTTTCCGTTCTGCCGTCAAGTTTGCGCCCCAGCCTCTTCGGCAGCGACTAATTCATTCCATCTCTGGTAAGCGACGGCGTCTTTTTTCGCCGTAACTTTTTTGCGCGCTGTGCGACTGGATCGCGCCCGCGCCGCAGTCCACAGAATACGAACCGACAATCGAGAATCATCTGGAGAATCCCATGACCACAAAAAGTCTGATGGCCGGACCTAAGCTCACCACTGCCCTTCCTGGCCCCAACGCAAAACGCATCATTGCCGGGGATGATCAATACATTTCTCCGTCTTATACGCGATCCTATCCGCTGGTTGCCAAGCGCGGACGAGGGATCGTGATTGAAGATGTCGATGGCAACGAGTTCTACGATTTTTCCGCCGGTATCGCGGTGACTTCAACAGGCCACTGCCATCCGGAAGTAGTCTCCGCAATTCAGAAGCAGGCAGCGGAACTGATTCATATGTCGGGCACCGATTTTTACTACGAGAGCATGGTGAAACTCGCCGAACGCCTCTCGAAGATCGCTCCCATGCCGGGTCCGCACCGAATTTACTATGGCAACTCTGGAGCGGAGGCGGTTGAGTGCGCGCTGAAACTCGCGCGGTACCACACCAAACGCCAGCAGGTGATCGCGTTTCTGGGCGCGTTTCACGGACGCACCATGGGTGCGCTCTCGCTCACAGCTTCAAAGCCGCAACAGAAGCGAGGATTCTCTCCCATGGTTCCGGGGGTGACGCACATCCGTTATCCGGATGTGTATCGGGGATGCTCCGGCGGCCCACAGGAGGCCGAAGCCTTCGCGCTTGGCTGCGCGCGTTATATTGAAGAAAAACTTTTCAAGACGATTCTTGCGCCTGAAGAAGTGGCTGCCATTTTTGTCGAACCGGTGCAAGGCGAAGGCGGTTACGTCGTTGCTCCACCCGTCTTCATGAAAGAGTTGCGCCGCATCTGCGACCAGCACGGCATCCTGCTGGTAGTCGATGAAGTGCAAAGCGGGATGGGCCGTACCGGAAAATGGTTTGCGGTTGAGCACTCCGGTGTGCACCCCGACATCGTTTGCATGGCGAAGGGCATCGCCTCAGGCATGCCTCTTGGTGTGACCATGAGCAAGGCCGAAATCATGGACTGGATTCCGGGCTCGCACGCTTCAACTTTTGGCGGAAATCCTGTGTGCATCGCCGCTGCTCTCGCTACGCTCGATGTCATTGAAAAAGAAGGTTTGCTCAGGAATTCGCAGGAAGTTGGCGACCACATGCGGAAGCGCATGGCGGATTGGCCAAGAAAACACAAGCTCGTGGGCGATGTTCGCGGCCTCGGACTGATGATTGGAGTCGAGATAGTAAAAGATCAAAAAACGCGTGAGCACGGTTCCATCGAACGCGATCGCATTGTTGAGTTGGCTTTCGAACGCGGCGTTCTCCTCTTAGGTTGCGGGCCAAGTACGGTACGCATCGCTCCTGGACTCGTCGTGACTAAAGAAGAAGCTGACGTTGCTGTCGATGTCTTGGAAGAGTCGATCGCCGAGTTGGAAGCGAACCCGAAGGCTTAATCAGCTTCAACACCGGAGGTTTCAAAATGCCGAAGGGAAAAGTCGAGTCGATTCACATCGCCTCTGCCGCAAGGGCCGCCACCCGGTCAGTCGAAGAAGTGGTGGCCCTCCCCGGCGGAGGGCTTCAGGGCGATCGCTACACTGCCAAAACCGGCACCTTTTATAAGCCTGAGCCGGACTACGAGCTAACCCTGATCGAAGCAGAGGCGATTGAAGCGCTGTATCGGGAAAATAAAATTGAATTTGCCGCTGGCGATGCTCGCCGGAACATCGTGACTCGCGATGTTGCGCTCAATCATTTGGTAGGAAAAGAATTTTCTATCGGCGATGTGCGGATTCGCGGCATCCGATTGTGTGAGCCTTGCGAACATTTGCAGAAGCTCACGGGAAAGAAATTGATCAAAGGCTTATTGCATCGCGGCGGGTTGCGAGCGCAAATTTTGAGCAAAGGCACGATCCACGTCGGCGATGCAGTGATCGCTGACTCATAATTGATAGTCACCTTTCGCGATGTCATGCTTAGCGAAGCCGGCAATTGTATACACCCCTCCTATTCGCCGAAGATGACAATTTTCGGAATCTCAAGTAGTGACAAAACGACCAGGCCGATGGTGACTGGGATCACATAAGCGCGATGTTTTGGCCCTTAGAGTGATAGCGGAGTTACCCATGTTCGCTGGACGCCTAACTCAAGGTACGCTTCGCAGCCTGGATTGGTTGGCCTCCATCACGCTTCCTCCGGAAGATATTCCGGAACACTTGCAAACTGGACGGCGTGGCGAGGAAGACGCTTATTTTTTTCTGCGCCGTCGCGGTTACACGATGATCGCACGCAATTTCCGGTCGCCTCATCATCGCGGAGAGCTAGATCTCGTAGGTTGGGACCATGACGTTTTGTGTTTTATCGAGGTGAAGACTCGAACCTCGCGCGGTATGGCGACCGCCGAGTCCGCTGTCAATCGCGATAAGCAGCGGGAACTGTCGCTCGTTGCCCGCGACTTTTTGCATTTGATGCCGGACGAATGCCAGTCGCGTTTCGACATAGTCTCGATCTATTACGACGGCGGCAATCATACCTCGGAGAAGCACGGCCCTTCGTTCGAGTTGTTTCAAAACGCTTTTTCGTTGTCGTACAATCGGAAATCTTCACAACGACGATAAAGTCCGCACTGAAAGGATCCGATACTTGCCGGAATTGAGAAAAGATCCCATCGTGGGGCGGTGGGTGATTATTTCTACCGACCGCGCCAAGCGGCCGACCGATTTTGCACGCGAAGCGGTCAAGATCAAAGGCGGCTTCTGCCCATTTTGTTACGGGCAAGAGAATAAGACTCCGTCAGAAATTCTCGCTTACCGGCCTAATAACAACGGACACCCGGCAGTGAAAGATGGCCCGGGATGGACGGTGCGCGTCATTCCGAATAAGTTCCCCGCACTCGGCATTGAGGGCATGTTGAACAAACAGGCCGAGGGAATGTTCGACAAAATGAACGGCATTGGAGCGCACGAAGTTGTGATCGAGACGTCGGACCACAACGCCACCCTGGCCTCATTGCCGGCTAAGAAAATTGAGGACGTGCTGTGGGCGTTTCGCGATCGCATTCTTGATCTGAAAAAAGACCGGCGCTTCAAATATATTTTGATTTTCAAGAACCATGGAGAGGCAGCGGGCGCGTCGCTCGAGCATTCGCACTCCCAGATTATTGCGTTGCCGATTGTGCCGATTTACGTGGTCGAGGAACTGCAGGGAGCGAAGCAGTACTACATTTATAAAGAACGCTGCGTTTTTTGTGATGCGATCCGGCAGGAGATGGATAGCGGCATTCGCGTAGTCGCCGAGAACGAAGACTTCATCACTCTGGCGCCCTACGCACCGCGTTTCCCTTTTGAAACCTGGATTCTACCTAAGCGCCACGAGTCGGCATTCGAAAATTCCTCATCGCTAATGTTTGAGAATTTAGCGAAAGCACTGAAGTTGCTGCTGATGAAGGCAGACCGGGTGCTGGATAATCCGCCATACAATTTAGTCGTGCACACCTCGCCCGCTCAAGACCAGGCCAACGAGTACTATCACTGGCATATCGAGTTCATTCCGAAGCTGACTAAAACGGCGGGCTTTGAATGGGGAACGGGCTTTTACATTAATCCAACACCGCCCGAAGAGGCGGCAAAGTTTTTGCGGGACGCGCGAGTCGAAGACATAGCGGCCCCCATAGCCGCCAAGTGAACTGGGGAATTTCCTTCAGTTCTGAGCTGCACTTTACCCCTGCGTCCGGTCGAGAACCTCGGCGTGCCAGGCCATCTGGATCGCTTCCAGCTTCGACTCGTTTGATTTTGCCGGATCATCTTTGAAGTCAGGCAACGCCACTACATACTTGTGAAGGTCAGTAAAGCGTATGGCCAACGGGTCGAGTTTTGGATATTCCTCAGAAAGCAATATTCCGATGTCTTCGGCATCGCTCCAGTCAAGTTGCTTTGGCATGAAAACTCCTGATGCTTAATCGCAAAGATGTTTTGAATCTTGGGCCTGAGACTGAGAGCCCAGCAGGCATCGGCGCGGCCTTTAGTGCTCTTCCGAGACGTAATTCCGATTCCACGCTGGAATCTCGACTACTAGTTTTCCCGGCTTCGTGATCACGGTCTGGCATCCGAGGCGCGAGTTTAGCTGAAGGTCGGCGGCCATGTCGAGTCTGTCGGCTTCTTCGTCTTCCATTTCGGAGATCAAATCGGCGCCCTCTTTCACCCAGATGTGGCAGGTAGTGCAGGCGCAGTTGCCGCCGCACGCGTGATCGAGACGAATGCCATAATTCAAGGCGACGTCGAGAAGCGACTCGGGCTTGCCGTGATCTTTGTACTTCAACTTGCCATGCTCGAAGGTCACGGTTTTGCCTTCAGGAAGAAATGTAACTTCAACCGTATTTTCGCCGGGAGCATCGACGGTCGCAGCCCCGGACCTTTGTGTTTTGTCGTCTGACATTTCAACCCCGTTTCTGAAAATCTGAAATTATTCGAAATCTGCTTTCGCCATGGGATGGCCCGCGTGCGGACCTTCCTCGTGATCCTGTTCATCCATATTCTTACCCTTGAGTGCGGAGGACACCGCCGTGTCCATCATTAATTCAGCCAAGCGCATGGTGGCCGTATTCAGGGTGTCAATGCCGTCGCGGATGGCGTGGTAATCATCGCCGGCTTTCGCATTGGCAAGGCGCTTCTCGAGCGTCTCGGCGTTCTGCCGCTCTTCCGTCGAAAGGTCCCTCCACGCCTCGCTCTTCTTCGCTTTTACAAGAGCACCGAGAATGGTGTCAGCCTCTCTGCGCGCCTCAATCACTTGACGCTGGCGGAAATCCTCTTCCGCGTAATCAAACGACTCGAGCAGCATTGTCTCGACCTGGTCGTCGGTAAGACCGTACGTGGGTTGGACATCGATCTCAGCTTCTTTGCCGCTACGTTGCTCTCGTGCGGAAACACGCAGAATGCCGTTTGCATCGATCAGGAATCTGACTTCGATGCGGGGAAGGCCCGCGGTCATCGGGGGAATGCCCTTCAAATCGAAACGCGCGAGCGAGCGGCAATCGCGCGCCAGCTCCCGCTCGCCTTGCAGCACGTGAATCGCGACGTTAGTCTGTCCATCAACTTGAGTTGTGTAATGCTGCGTCGCGGATGCGGGTACGGTCGAATTGCGCAAAATAATCTTGTCGGTCACGCCGCCCGCAACTTCAATCCCAAGCGACAACGGCGTCACGTCCAGCAGGAGCATGTCTTTCGTGATTTCAGAGCCGCCGCCAAGAATGTTTGCCTGCACCGCGGCACCGAGCGCTACAACTTCGTCGGGATTGAGTTCGGTATGCGGCTCGCGATCGAAAAGCTCTTTCACCAGAGCCTGTACCCTGGGGATGCGCGTCGATCCACCGACGAGCACGACCTCGTCGATCTGCGAGGGCTTGAGACCTGCATCCTTCAACGCCTGCTTACAGGGACCGACGGTTCGGTCGATGATCGGTCTGATCATCTGCTCAAAACCTTCGCGCGAAATTTCGCGTCGATATTTTTTCCCTGCCGGCAAATCGACTTCGAGCTTCGCGGACGGCTCGGAGGACAGCGCAATCTTCGCCTCAATCACCGCTTTCCGGATTCGCGCCACGGCTTCCCCATTGCGGCTGAGATCAAGGCCAAGGTCTCCTCGAATGTCGTCGAGCGCGATGGCAATGAGGAGATTATCGATGTCGTCGCCCCCGAGATGAGTATCCCCATTGGTTGCGACAACTTCAAAAATTCCGTCATGCAATTTAAGAATCGAAATGTCGAAGGTTCCGCCGCCGAGATCGTAGACCACGATGATGCCGTTGTTCTTCTTGTCGAGGCCGTAAGCGAGCGAGGCCGCTGTCGGTTCGTTGACCAGGCGCAGAACATTAAGCCCGGCGATTCGCCCGGCATCTTTCGTCGCTTGGCGTTGTGCGTCGTTAAAATATGCGGGGACGGTGACAACCGCCTTCGTCACTTGCGCCCCGAAAAAGCGTTCAGCATTACGTTTCAACTGGCGGAGCACGAGGGCTGAAATCTCGGGCGGATTATAGGTGCGGTTGCCGATTGCGATGCGAAGCACTTCACCCGGCTGAATGTCGTCGGCTAAGCGGAACGGAAAAAGTTTGAGTTCATCCTGAATATCCTCAACACCTCGCCCCATCAGGCGCTTTACCGAGTAAACTGCGCGCTCGGGAGTTTCGATCAGATATTTGCGCGCGGCGTTGCCGACCACAATCTGGTTTTTTCCGTCGAGCGCGACGACC
>JANYKL010000194.1 GCA_025361625.1 Acidobacteriaceae bacterium | reverse complement strand
CGGTAAGGGGCTTCGCTGATCCGACCACCGCAGCAAGCGCGGCACGCAAACGAAATCGTAAACGATATTGGTGTAACTTCATCCCCGTTACCTGGCGAAACAGCCGGCACAAATGAAATGGGGACGAACCGACGCTCGCAGCGATATCTTTCAACGCCAGGCGTTCTTCCGGATCGCAGCTTAGTATCGTTTCGACATCGTGAATGATGTCGCGCTGTTTAACACTGATGCGGAGCGGGCGTCTTGTTCCACTCAGTGAAAAAGTAGACGTTATCACTCGCGATAGCAACTCCAATACCGTCTCTTCAACAAGCAAGGGCTCTAAACGTTCTCCGCTCGCAGATCGAGAGAACAAGGTTCGTTGCAGCAAATAGGTTGATGAGTCTGCCCAGCCTCGCGTGACCTGAAACGGACGCTCTGGGTGTTCGTCGACACGGCGGTCAAATGTTCGCACGACTTCGCGAACGATGTGCGGCTCCAATCCAAACCAGTCGCAGCAGTCGCCTTCGGGGCTGATAGCGTTTCGTGAATAATTTTGACCGGAATTGTAAAAAGTAACGACGTTCGGGTTTGCAACGAATGCGGCTTCGTGCTCGTGCTGAATTTCGACGGCTGTTCGCGGAAACACGAAGCAATAATTTTGAGCAGGTCCCGTATTCTGAAAAGAGGGATGCGCCGGATGGCAACGGAACGCACCAATGCGGACCAAGCCACTGTCGTAGAGAATTTGATCAAACTGCGCTGCGGGCATTGAGGCGCTAGCCATAGGCGTGCCATTGAGAGGCTCGCGATGAGACTGCGCCCCCCGCCGTTATAGACGGACGAAATCAGCTTTTGTCACTTACATTTTGTAGCCGTTCGGCTAAAGCGCCCGGCCGATGAACGGCCGCAATCCATCGCGATATCCGCGGCTGCACGAGAGCTCTTTGCCGTCTCTCAAAATAACGATATATTCGCCGCTGTTAACCGGTTCCAGCGCTTTGATGCGATGCACGTTTACGATTGTGGATCGATGGATGCGGACGAACTGCCGTGTATCGAGCCGCTGAGCCAGGCGGCCAATCGCTTCTCGCATGCGATACAACTTTCCGCTCACGCTCACCTTGATATAGTTCGCGGAGGCCTGGACCCAGTCGATCTCATCCAGACTGAGGAAAACGACGCGGCCTTCTGACTTTATGGTTACCCTGCGATCCGGATCCTGCTGCCTGATACTTTGTCCCGTGGCGTCCATGTTCTCGACCTGCCTTGCCTTAGTTTTAACGGCAGCAGCCAGGGCGCCGCTATCAGAAAATTGCTGTGACGCGAACTGGCAGTATTTAGGAAATTCCGGCGCGAGGAACTTTGCGGTGGTTGACTCAGAATTCCTTACGGGGAGGCGTCTGTTCCGGTCCGACGCGCCCTTCCACGATGTCAGCTATGACATAAAACTCGCTCTTCATTGGGACCCCAGCCATGCGCCTTAACATGGCTATCTGGCCTACATGCGTGAGGGCATCGGCGATTGGAGCCTGAAAAAGCTTTTCGGCGGACGTTTGCAGCGGTTTATCGGAAGCCAGAAAGTCATCGAAGTTTTTGAGTGAGGCAAAAAAACGCTGACATGCCTGTTCCCACGGGAGCGCTAGAGAGTCGCTCCAATCGCGACGGCCTTCGGCCATAGCCAACGCCCAATCCATCAAGTCGCCTATATGCGCGAGAATCTTTGCGGGAGTGCGCGAGGTTTCGGCCATGCCATACTCGGCAAATTTTGGATCCACGTTGCGAATGGCCTTACCGCCGCGGTAGGCAAGGGTTGCAACGGTATGTCGTAACAGACTTCGCGAATCGCTCATAAATTTGTGGCTCCGCAATCGAGTGGTTTTGGTGGCACAGCATTTGGTTGCACAGCTAGCAACCTAGTTCTTAACGATCGTGTTCAGTTGAGAGCTTTTTATATTACGGTGTGTTGAAACACTATTCGCGGCTGTTCGCAGCGGGCGGATTAAGATGGGCCGCTTCAGCGTGGTTTCCAAAAGGTGCCTGGCCGCAGCAACTTCTAATGCGGAATCGCCTAGCGCTGAATATCCCGCCGCCCACACGACGATTATATTATTCTGCAAATTTACTTCAAGCTTTTGTGCTTGATTGCTGGCGCGATGAATTACCGCTAGCTTCGCCGCCGCGGTTGCTGCACTTGTAATCGGGCGGTCAAGATGCAGCGATTTTCTGGGAACAAGTGCGACGGCTAGCCGCAAGATTCCGGCGAGTAACACAGCCGTGGGACGGTCTTCAAGGTCGACGCGTTGCATGAACTTTCCCCTCGGCCGAGGCAAGGGCCCGCGATGGTAACGGACTATAGCGGCCACTAACTCCCACTCCCGAGGGTCGATGCCGAGGGGGCGATCGAGACGATGAATCATTCTGTAAGATTTCTTCTGACGGTTTTTTGCGCCTTTCGATCGGCCGACATCATGGACATATGCCGCTGCCTGTAAGACGGAACGACGGTCAAACTTGGAGTTCGGCGCATGAGTGGGTCCCGCTGGCAGAGTTTTGCTGGACGCGCTAACGGCGCCTCCATCGATAAGTCCCGTTTCTTTCAACCGGTCGAATAAGATGAGCGCCAGTTGCGACACCTGCTGCGAATGCGAAAAATCGGGATCCATATAGCCGGCCCAGACGTTCAGCCGGCTTAATGCGGCGGCACGCAGCTGAACTCCCTGGGGAAGTTGAGACCGCCATTCACGCCATAACGATTGCTTGCCGACCATTTTTTCGCGGTAGCGCGAAATTCTTTTCGATCGTTCCAGGGTCAAGGTTTCGCGCCATTTGTTTCGACTTTCAATGTCAGCGAATGCGTTGACCTTGCTGTCGACGGCGGTCGCCCACAACACATCCAAATCGTGAACTTCACCAAGCAGATCCTGCAGCTCTTTGAGATCGTCGCCCCACTTCGCGTGTTGTTGGGGGAGGAAATTCTCGACCGTGTAGCGAAGATGCTTGATGGCGATACGAAGTTCATGCCACCCTACAGTCGATCGAGTTCGAAGTACGCGCTTATGCAGCTCATACGCCAAAGTCCATTTTTCGAGCGCGAGATGAAGATAAACGAGGCTGCCAGGTCGAACTCGCGATGCCCGTTGGGGCAGCGTCGTGCTCCACCGTCGCCATTGCTTGCGATCAAACTGGTCGAGATCTTTCCTGGCAAGCTGCTTGTATTCGGTTTCACGCGATTTGAGATGACTTAGTAGCTTTGTCGCGACCGGTTCGTTGTCGGGATTCGGGCCACTAAGTTTTTTAATCCACTCTTCCATCACCTGCATATCACGCAGGTCGCCGAGGGCCTGAAAAACCTTTTTGCCGGCCTTTTTCATCTGCTTCCATGAGCTGTCTGGGTCAAGCGGGATGAATCCGTCGGCAAGTGAGCGGCAGCGGCGAAGAGAGACGCGGAGATCATGCACGGCGTCCGGGTCGAAGCCTTTATCTGCGCGATCGCATTCTTCAAGCACGCGCTCCATCCAAACTCGCAAGCCGAACCTGGGTTTGGGAGGCTTCAAGTTGGTGGACTTTGTTACGACATTGGGAATAGGACTCGCTGCCAACAGGTACTCCTGATGCCAAGGCAACTATTGTCTACGTTTTCAGCGGTTTCTTCTACGTGCGGAGATTTCAAATGTTGCGCGGGGCGAAAGCGGAGGCTGATGGTGGTGCCGGGAGACACCACCATCCAGATTCGCAGTGACGTTAGCTGCTGAGCACCTTTTCACGCTCCTCAGCATCCTGCATCTCTTCGCGAGGAGTGGCTGGCAGCGCGATCTCCAAAACTTCGTCGATGGTCTTGACGTAGTGGGTGGTTAAGCCGCCGAGCTGCTCAGGAGTGAGATCTTCTTCGACGTTGGTCCTGTTCTCAGCCGGCAAAATCACGTCATGAACTCCGGCTCTCTTGGCGGCAAGAACTTTTTCTTTGATGCCGCCGACCGGCAACACATTTCCGCTCAAAGTGATTTCTCCAGTCATCGCGGTCAGGGGACGAACCTGCTTTCCGGAGAGCAACGACACGAGTGCGGTCACGATGGTGACACCGGCGGACGGACCATCTTTCGGAATGGCTCCCGCAGGCACGTGAATGTGAATGTCGTGATTGGAGAAAAATTCGTCGTCGATGCCAAGTTGCTTGGCGTTCGACCGAACCCAACTTAAGGCGGCCTGCATGGACTCGCGCATCACGTCCTGAATTTGACCAGTGATGGTGAGTCCACCTTTGCCTTTCATCTGGTTCGCTTCGACAAACAGCACGTCGCCGCCAGCCGGAGTCCAGGCAAGCCCCACGACAACGCCGGCACGCTTCGTGCGCTCGGCAATTTCGCCCTCGCTGCGAACCTTGATCCCGCCCAAGAATTGCTGAACGATCTCTTTGGTGATGACGAGCTTTTCCGTTTTCCCTTCAGCCAGCCGTCGCGCCTGCTTGCGACAGATGGTTCCAATGGTGCGTTCGAGATTACGAACTCCAGCTTCACGCGTGTAGTGGCGAATGATGTTGCTCACCGCCTCTTGCGGAAACTCGATCTGTTCGGCGGTGATGCCGTTCTCGTCAATCTGGCGCGGGATGAGGTATTGGAAGGCGATGTGAACTTTCTCTTCTTCCGTATATCCCTGCAATTCGATAATCTCCATGCGATCGCGCAACGGCTCCGCAATCGGATCGAGCATGTTGGCGGTGGTGATAAAGAGAACTTTCGACAGATCGAAGGTCACGTCGAGATAGTTGTCGCGGAACGTGGCATTCTGTTCAGGGTCAAGGGCTTCAAGAAGCGCTGACGAAGGATCGCCGCGGAAATCGCGGCCAACCTTGTCGATTTCATCGAGCATGAAAACGGGATCCTTTGTCTCGGCTCGCCGTATGCCTTGAATGATCTGCCCTGGTAGGGCACCGATATAGGTTCGGCGATGGCCGCGAATCTCGGCTTCATCATGCACGCCTCCCAAAGAGAGACGAACAAACTTGCGTCCGAGGGCACGGGCGATCGATTTGCCGAGTGAAGTCTTGCCGACTCCGGGAGGGCCGACGAAACAAAGAATCGGCCCTTTCATTCCCGGCTTCAAACGACGAACCGATAGGTAGTCGAGAATGCGATCTTTTACTTTCTGCAAGTCGTAATGGTCGGTGTCGAGAATTTCCTTCGCCTTCGGGATCTCGATTTCTCCGCCGGAAGTTTTAGCCCAGGGCAGCACTGCCAGCCATTCAATGTAATTTCGAGTGACCGAATAATCGGCGGCCATCGGAGACATACGGGCCAGGCGTCCGAGTTCCTTCAGCGCTTCTTTTTTGACTTCGTCCGGCATGCCGGCGGATTCGATCTTTTGTTTCAGTTCTTCGGTGTCGCGCTGACCTTCGTCCTGCTCGCCCAGTTCTTTCTGGATTGCCTTCATCTGCTCGCGCAGGTAGTACTCGCGCTGTGTTTGCTGCACGCGATCCTGAACTTCAGACTGAATCTTGTTTCGAAGTTGCTGAACTTCAAGTTCTTTCGCCAGATGCTGGTTGATTTTGCCGAGACGCACGCGCACGTCGGTCGTTTCGAGCGTTTCCTGCTTGTCGGAAGTTGACAAAGACGGCAAGGACGAAGCGATGAAGTCGACCAGGCGGCCCGGCTCTTCAATGTTCATCGCTACCGTAGAAAGCTCGTCCGACAAGGTCGGAGATCCGGCGACAATTTGTTGGAACAGGGTAAGGACATTCCTCTGCAGAGCTTCGACTTCCGAATCTTTCGGAGGAATCACTTCTGGAATCGTCGTAACCCGTGCTCGCATGTAAGGGGTTAACTGCGCGAAGTCAGCCAGCCGCACACGCTCCAGCCCCTCTGCAAAGACGAAGAGGCTCTGGTTCGGCATCTTCACAACTTTATGAACTACGGCTAAGGTTCCGATGGCGTAGAGATCCGAGGGCTGCGGCGAATCTACGCGAGCCTCGCGCTGAGCTACTACCACGATGGTTTTATCCTCGCCAAGCGAGTTGATTAACTGCACAGAACTATCACGCCCGACGGTTAGGGGAAGCACCGCGTGGGGGAATAAAACCGTGTCGCGCACCGGCAGAATGGGCAGCGATCGTTCCGTGGTGTCGTAGGACGTGGTCTCGATATTAAGATCGCTCATTATTATTTATCCTGATATTAATCCTGTATTTGTCTACGCCTATTGTCCTAGCCTTGCTATTTGTTCTATCGCTTCGAACGGGCAACTACTTGAGTGGCTTTCACTCAACTTTGATGATTGACAGCGGCCGCGGGATGCAGATTGTAGCTAGGGTGTTGAATTCTAGACCTTTTTCCACGCTTTGCAATACCGTCGGAAAGGATGTGCCCAACCCACCATTGCCGAACTGCCTTAAACCTCACCCATTATCAGGTTATGCACTCAGCCCAAATCTGGATGTGAGGGCCCTCACGAGAAATCAGTGATAAAGCAGGCGGAGATCAGGCGGATAAGGAGCTTGCGTTACGCTGGCTCATAGATCCCGAGGACCTTCACCTTTTCCGCGACTTCGCTTAAGTGGCGAAGAGCGTTACGGGAAGCCTCGGTGTCACCGCATAAAAGATCAACAAAAAACACATACTCCCAAGGTCGTCCTCGAACCGGGCGCGATTCGATCTTGCTCAAACTGATATCTCGCAGGGCGAAGACACTGAGCGCTTTGAAGAGGGCCCCCGGCACGTTCTTTACGCTGAAGGCGAGAGAAGTCTTGCCGGCCTTCTTCAGCGTCTTCGTCTGCGTCTTCCTCTCCCTCTTCCTCGTTGCCTTTGCCCGGTTGGAAACTTGAAGCGAATCGCCCCGATGGATCAGGAAGAATCGCGTGAAATTTTTCTTATCGTCCTCAATGCCCGCTTTCAGAATTTTTCCCGCATAGACGTCGGCGGCCCGGCGGCTGGCAATCGCGGCGGCATCCTGCAAATTTTCGGAGATGATTCGCTTCACGCTTCCTGCCGTATCGTAAAAGGGCACGGGCTGCAGCCTCTTGTTTTTTACGAAGAGGTCGCGACATTGCTCGAGCGCTACGGGATGAGAATATACGCGACGCACGTGGGAGAGTTTTGTTCCGGGGGGAGCGATCAGATTGTGGACGATGCGCAGGCGGAACTCGCGAACGACGTAGACCTGGCGCGCGAAAAGAAAATCGAAGTGTTCGGCCACCGATCCAGCGAGGGAATTTTCTATGGGAATGATCGCGCCGTCGACGCTCCCCCGCGCGACCAGATTGAAAACGTCGAGCGAGCGCGGGCATGGCACAATCTTCGCTCGAGGAAGCATGGCTTCGGTTGCCTCATGGCTGAAGGAACCAAGCTCGCCTTGTATCGCAATCTTCATCGGCGCTTTTCATTTCCTGGGCTAAACAATTCCAACGCGAATTTCATTCTGCCCCGAGCTTTAGGTCTTTCACCAGCTTTAGGTCTTTCACCATTAGCAGTGCGTCGAGTTGGTCAGAATAGTATTTCGGCACAGTCTCCTCAACAAAATAACCGTCCTGTTTGTAAAAGCGAATTGCCGTCAGATTGTTGACCGGAGTTTCCAAGGATACTGTAATAGCTTTCGCCTCGAGCAGCCGCGTTTCGGCGGCCCGCATGAGCGCGGAACCGACGCCCGTACGCCGCGCCTCAGCTACGACGTCGAGAGTGATGATGTGTCCGGCGGAGCGTATTGTCTCTGCGACGATGAAACCAGTGATTTTTGCCGGTGCTCCTGCTTTGTTTTGGACATCTGGCGAGGCGGGATCTCCGAGGGTCGATTCAGCGACCAAGCTGAAAGAGCCAGGCCGACGCATATAAAAAGCTAGTTCCTCGCGCGTATACGCCAGTTGAGAATCGAAACATGCCTGGTCGATTTTCCAGAGCGTTTCAAAATCTTTTTTCTTGAAATTCCGAATCGCGAACGGCACCACGCAATTGTAGCTGCAACCTGGAAAACGACCGTTGCCGCTTGTGCACATCAGTGCGTTGCGGCCTGGCATTTGTTTTATCTTCATTTTTTACTTTTTTTACTTCTCTTTTTTACTCTCCATTGGCTTGCGTACATGCATCTATAAGCAGTACGATTTTCGGCATAGGGTTTCCGTGGGCCGTTTCATCCTCATCGACGTTGTTGCGGCGATTGCCGCCTCCCTCGTCTGGTACGCTTGCTTTCTTCGTTTCAATCGCAAGCGCGCGTTGGACGTTCTGCAATGGGTGCAATCGGCGTGTCTTGGAAAAGGTCGCGTCGCCGACTTGCGATGGCATTCCAGTAGCTCTCGACTTAAAGCGACACTTCATCTGTCTTCGCGCTGGTTTGAGGAAGCTCGCCTAACCATTAATCTCCTGCCTCGTCCTCTACCGGTGCAGTGGGCTTTGAGCCGCTGGCGGCGGCAGCAGGAGACGCTCACCTTCGAAGCGAATATGGGCTTTCCGCCGGGCTTCCATCTGGACATTATTCGTCACCGCTGGTCGGGCCACTCGGGAGCAAAGACGATCAAAGGAACCCGTTCGTGGACTGTCACCCATCCGGGGCCGGTCATCCTGACGACGAAGGAAGATTGGCCCGTCGAACTGAGCCCGGTCGTCAACGCGTTGGCAAATTGGCGCGATAAAGATTTTGTGGGTGTGCGCTTTAACTCTAGCTCTCCGCACTTTACGGCTACAGTGGCTTTGGAGAATCTTTCTGACGAAAAGGCCGCGGCTGCGCTTCTTGGACTTTTTCGGGAACTTGCGGCGAGTTCGTCAGCGAAACAACACTAGGCGCTTGTCAAGCGGCAATCCAAGCAGCCCAAGCTGCAAACTAAAGTGCAACCTAAGGCAGCAACTTAAGCAACAACCCCGGGTTTACGTTTGACATCGAGCTGATACTATCCTCGGGTGTGTTTGTCATTCTGATCGGAGGCCTTGCATGAACACTGTAAAGAAACTTCTGCCATCAGCAGCCCTCATGGCTGGACTTTTGTTTTCGCCAATTGTGCCTCAACTTCATGCGGAAAGTTATGATAGATGCCAGCGCAGGATCGTTCATGAAGAGCATGAGCTTCACCGCGCAATTGAAAGACACGGAAGAAATAGCCCTCAAGCAAACCACGAGCGCCGTGAATTGCGCAGGGCACGTGAGCGCTGCTGGAGCGAAAACCACCGCTGGTGGGATGATCGCGACCACAGGTGGCACACGGAGCGTGACTGGGATGATCACGATCGCGACTAGAAGTTTAGAAGCTGAAGTATAAGGAAGCGGGTAGGGCGGGCTGGAGATTGTCCGCGCTACCCGTTTTCGGTTCAAGTTGACCGGGCTCCTAATGGCCTCAGGCTGCCGACATGGCTTTCTTTGCCCGTTCGGCCATCTCTTCACCCGAGACATCTTCCTTGTGCGTGGCAACCCACCACATATGACCAAAGGGATCCTGGAAGGCTCCGGAGCGATCACCATAAAACTGATCGGCGACCGGGCGAAGGATTTTGCCGCCCTCTGCGGCTGCCTTTTCGACAACGGCGTCGCAGTCGGGCAAATATACATACAAGCTGATCGGCGACGAACCGATGGTCTCAGCGCTCTTGAATCCCATCGACAAATTCTCGTCCGCCAGCATGATTTTGGAAGTCCCAATCTCTAATTCCGCGTGACCAATTTTGCCGTCAGGACCATCCATGCGCACCAATACTTTTGCGCCGAACACGTTCTTGTAGTATTCAATCGCTTTCGCAGCCCCCTTAACCACCAGATAGGGCGTTATGGTGTTGTAGCCTTCGGGAATGTAATTGATTTTGCTCATGATTTTCTCCACGGGTTGATGCGCTCAAACAATGAGGCTGAGGTTGAGATGTGGGACGCGCGGGAGAGACCCGCGTACCTCGAAATTTGTGATCCTTATATGAACACAAATTAAGTAGAGACTCAACTTCTCGCTTGTGCATATCGGTTGCGCCGTAGGAGTTGCCTGAACCGGCGAAACCGAATCTGCCTACCTATCGGAGCAGCGGTAGATGAGGTCGCTCAGCTGGAGGTCATTCTCTGGAGTTCACCTCTTTGGAGATCATTCTGACGCTGTTCTGGCGGCACAAGATTTAGAGCGCCAGATTGATTAAAGATCAGCGAGAGCCGCCAAAAACCACTCTGCTATTCCATCCCTAATTCTTTAATAAGTTCTTTCCATTTCGAATTTACCGAGGCGCGTGTCCTGGCGTCCATGACAATTTCGTCGGGCCATGGCCGCGAAAAGCCTTCTGTAGACCATTTTCTCGTGGCATCGATTCCCATCTTCGAACCGTAGTTCGCGAGGCGAGAGGCGTGATCGAGCGAATCGACCGGGCCCAGAGTGAACTGAATATCCCGTTCAGGATCGATATTGTTGAGAACTTTCAGCGTGACGTCGGCGATGTCTTGCACATCAACGTCTTCGTCGACCACGATGATGCATTTCGTGAACATCGCTTGACCGAGCGACCAGATTGCGTTCATCACCTTGCGGGCGTGCCCTGGATACGACTTGCGAATCGAAATGAGCATGAGGTTGTGAAAGACGCCCTCGATCGGCAAGTTCACGTCAACGATCTCGGGGATCGTCAGCTTCATCATCGGGAGAAAGATGCGTTCGACGGCCTTGCCCATCCAAGCGTCCTCTTGCGGAGGCTTGCCGACGACGGTTGTGGCGTAAATGGGATCTTTGCGATGGGTGATGCAGGTTACGTGAAACACCGGGTATTCGTCTTCAAGCGAGTAGAAGCCAGTGTGGTCGCCAAACGGGCCTTCGGTGCGTAGTTCGTCGAGATTGACGTAGCCTTCGAGAATGATCTCGGCATTTGCAGGAACTTCGAGATTGACGGTCTCGCACTTCACGAGCTCGACCGGCTTTTGTCGCAGGAATCCGGCGATGATGTATTCCTCGATGTCGGGCGGCGCCGGAACGATGGCTGAAAACGTGAGTGCCGGATCTGTGCCGATGGCAACCGCCACCTCCATCTTGCCGGACGGGCGCTCACCGGCGGCCAACATGGAGCCGCCTGACGATCTTGCCATGATGTCTACCGCTGCGGAGCGGCCGGCACGGTTTTCAGAAGACCCAGAGGCTGACTCGCCCCCCTTGGCCGCGCGCATGCGATCGCGGAAATGCTCGGCCGCAACTTTCTGGCGCTGCCAGTGCATTCCCGTTGTGCGCTCGTCATAAATCTGCATACGATACATGCCGACGTTGCGCTTCCCCGTTTTCGGATCACGAGTGATGACGCATGGCAGCGTGATAAATCGTCCCGCATCTTTGGGCCAGCATTTCAGAATTGGAAAATCGAGAAGGGAAAAGTTGTCGCGCTTGATCACCTCTTTGCATGGACCGCCGGGGACGAGTTTGGGAAAAAACTTGCCCATCTCGGCGAGCATGGGCAGCATTTTCACCTTATCGAGAAAGCCTTGCGGAGACTTGACGTCCATGAAGGCGCGAATGCGGTCGGAAATGTCTTCGAGCTTATCGACCTCCAAGGCCAGCTTCATTCGGCGGGACGATCCAAACTGATTAATGAGCAGGCGCGCTCCGGGGTACCCTTTTATATTTTCAAAGAGCAGCGCTTTGCCGCCGACGACTACATCTCCATCTTCGTTTCCATCTACGCGGTTTCCATCTTCGCGGGGCCGCGAATCTTTATTCTTTGAAACGTTCTTTGAAACGCCGCTCTTAGAAACGCGGTCGGCGATTTCGGTGATCTCGAGAATCGGATCCGCTTCGGTGCGGATACGTTTGAGTTCACCGTTTCGCTCCAGTGCTTTGATCCATTCCCTTAAGTCGTCGTAAGCCAAAAATCCTCCAGCGGCAAAGAGCGATTATATGATGGGCCCGGCCCGCGGGGACTCGGTCGCACGAGTTGGATTTTTTATGGAGGCATCTTTTTGCGGTGGGGCTTGCGCGAGGACGAAGGGCTTCCTTATCCAGACGCAGGACTTCCACATTCTTCGCACTACGACTACGATATGGAAATCATTCTGACAGGCGCTTTGGTATATTTCTTGTTTTTTCTGGAGGGCTAATGGTCCGTTTCAAAGTAAACGGTAAAGAGCGGTCTTTCGATGGGGATCCTGAGATGCCGTTGCTGTGGTATTTGCGCGACGTGGCATCGTTGCCCGGCACCAAGTTCGGATGCGGCCAGGCGCTCTGCGGGGCCTGCACGGTGCATCAGAATGGTTCAGCCATCAGGTCTTGCACGACTCCGATGAGCGAAGTCGGAGGAAGCGAAATCACGACGATTGAAGGGATCCCGGCGATGCATCCCGTACAGAAGGCGTGGATGGAGATTCGGGTACCGCAGTGCGGATACTGCCAGACTGGCCAGATTATGCAGGCGATTTCGCTGCTCAAAGAAAATAAAAATCCGAGCGATCAGGATATAGACACCGCGATGTCGGGCAACATTTGCCGCTGCGGAACATACCAGCGCATTCGCGCGGCAATACATCAGGCCGCGAAGGAGACGGCATGAAGCTCATCGAAAATGTAAGCCTGATGGCAGCGACGAACGCCGCCTCGAAAACGGGCGCAAGGGTCGCGGGAGCGGAAGCGGGCAGACGGCGCTTTTTGCAAGGAGTTCTGGCAAGCGGCGTTTTCGTTCTTAGCGCGCGCTTTATTCCGGGCACCTTTTTAGCCGAAGGCGAGCAAAACCCGTCATCCCTGGAAGCGGGGCTGTGGATGTCGATTGCGCCGGACGGCATGGTGACGATCATTGCGCATCGCTCGGAGATGGGATGCGGGAGCCGCACCGCCCTTCCGCTCATCGTGGCCGATGAACTCGATGCCGACTGGTCGAAAGTCATCATTAAGCAAGCGATAGGAGATCCAAAGTACGGCGACCAGGATACCGACGGCTCGCACTCCGTCCGCAGCAGTTTCGACTTGATGCGGCAGGTGGGAGCGACTGGCCGGGTTATGCTGATCAGTGCTGCCGCCGAGCGTTGGAAGGTTCCGGCCAAGGAATGCTCGACCGAGCCGCATTTCGTGGTACACGGCGCCAGTGGCCGAAAGGTGGGCTATGGAGAGATTGCCGCCGAAGCCGCCAAGCGACCGGTGCCGAATAACGGAAATGTTCCTGTTCCTTTGAAGAAGCGTTCGCAGTGGCGTTACATCGGCAAAGAAACCAATTCTCTTTTTGACTTACGCGACATCGTAACCGGCAAGGCCGTCTTCGGCATGGACGCGACCATGCCGGGGATGGTGTTCGCGTCGGTTGAACACCCTCCGGTCCTCGGACAAAAAGTTAAATCGCATGATGATCAGGCCGCGCTCAAAGTTCCGGGCGTGAAGAAGACGATTGTGATCGAGACTTTTAAGCCGCCGCATCAGTTTCAACCGCTGGGTGGAGTCGCCGTGATTGCCGACAATACCTACGCGGCGTTTAAGGGCCGCAAGAGCCTCAAGATTGAGTGGGACGAGAGCCCGCATTCCTCGTACAACTCGGCAGCTTACCGCAAGACGCTCGAAGAGACGTCGCGCAAGCCCTGCAAGGTAGTGCGCAACGTGGGCGATGTTGACGCGGCATTTGCGAAAGGCGCGGCTGGCGGGGGAAAGATTATCGAGGCGGAATACTATGCGCCGCATCTGGCACACGTTTCAATGGAGCCGCCCGTCGCCGTCGCGGAATACAAAAACGGAAAAGTGATCGCTTTTGCTCCAACACAAAATCCGCAGGCGGTTCAGGAAACGATCGCCAGCGTTCTGGGAATCAAGAAAGAAGACGTAACCTGCCACGTCACGCTTCTCGGCGGAGGCTTCGGACGGAAATCAAAACCGGATCAGGTTGCGGAAGCGGCCGTTCTTTCGAAGCAACTTGGAAAGCCGGTAAAAGTTGTCTGGAGCCGCGAAGACGATATTCATTTCGATTTTTTTCACTCGGTAGCCGCGATGTACATGAAGGCCGCGGTTGGTGCAGATGGCAGGCCCACGGCGTGGTTACAACGTACGGTCTACCCGCCGATCAACTCCACGTTTGACGCTTCGGCGCGTTATGCGGACGACGAGATGGGATTGGGCTGGAATAACCTTCCCTTTGATATTCCGAACCATCGCGCCGAAAATGGTCCCGCCGATTATCACGTTCGCATTGGATGGCTTCGAAGCGTCGCGAATATTTATCATGCGTTTGCCATCCACTCGTTCGCTGACGAACTGGCAAAGGCGGCCGATAAAGATTCCGTTCAATATCTTCTTGATCTGATTGGCCCTAGCCGCACCGTACCACTGCAATACAAAGAAGAAGAGGCTGATGAAAAGCAGCGCTATCCGCTCGATACGGCGCGCTTGCGCCGGGTCGTTGAAATCGCAGCCGAGAAATCCGGTTGGGGCAAGAAGCCCATGGGCAAGGGGCGAGGCATGGGCATCGCGGCGCATCGCAGCTTCTTAACCTACGTCGCGACGGTCGTGGAGGTTGAAGTCGACGCCAAAGGTCAAGTGCATATTCCAGGCGTGTGGACTGCGCTCGACGCCGGCACGGTCATCAGCCCAGACAATGTCAGGAACCAATTCGAAGGCGCGGCTTCGTTTGGAACGAGTCTGGCTTTGTTCGGCGAGATCACCGCGACGAATGGCGTCATCGACCAAAACAACTTCGACACTTATCAATTGGCGCGTATGAACCGCGCCCCGAAAAACGTCGACGTGACGATCGTCGAGAGCGACTCGCCCCCTGCCGGAGTTGGCGAACCGGGCGTGCCTCCATTTGCGCCGGCTCTCTATAACGCAGTATTTGCGGCGACTGGCAAGCGCGTACGTGAGCTTCCACTGGCGAAAACCAAATTAGTTTAGCCGGGAAAATTACTTAGCGAGAAACAATTGGTTTAACTGGGAAGAATTAATTAGCTGGGAAGATAATGCGCAAATTGTTGGCGCTGCTTTTTATTCTCGTCTCGACGCTAGCGACGGGTCAGCAAATTGTCGTAGCCGCAGCCGCCGATTTAAGCGCCGCTCTTCCCCAACTCATTGCAAACTACGCGAAACAGTCCGGGCAATCGATAAAGTTATCTTTTGGCGCGTCCGGCAACTTGATCAACCAAATCAGGAACGGGGCGCCGTTCGACATATTCTTCTCCGCCGACGCGGAATATCCCCGGCAGCTTATCTCTGAGGGCCTGGCGTCGAAAAGCACGTTCTACGTCTACGCGATAGGACGGCTTGTTCTGTGGGTACCGTCCGAGTCGAAGCTCGATCCCTCGAAGCTCGAAATAAAAACGCTGCTCGACCCGTCAGTCAACAAAATTGCGATTGCGAATCCTGCGACCGCGCCCTACGGACGAGCAGCGCAAGGCGCGTTGCGCCACTACGGAATCTACGATCAAATATCGAGCAAGCTGGTCATTGGAGAAAATGTTTCTCAAGCCGCGCAGTTCGTGGAGTCTGGCAATGCGCAGGCCGGATTGATTGCTCTCGCTCATGCCCTCTCGCCCGTGATGAAGGGCAAGGGACGCTATTGGATTATTCCGCTTGACGCCTATCCCACGCTCAAACAGGCCGCGATCGTGCTCTCGAAGTCGAAGCAGCAAGCAGCGGCAAGCAAGTTTCTCGACTATTTGCGTACCCCAGAAGCCACTTCCATCCTGGCAAATTACGGTTTCAACTTGCCTGAGAAAGCCCAACCGGGGGAGGATCGCGAGTGAATTGGGAGGCGTTTTGGCTGACAGTTCGTCTGGCAGCCATCGTCTCCGGGTTGCTGGTTGTAATCGGAATTCCGGTTGCTTACTGGCTGACCTTCTCGCGCTGGCGCTGGAAGTTTCTGGTTGAAGCCGCAGTCTCGCTTCCTATTGTGCTGCCTCCAACGGTTCTTGGATTTTACGTTTTGGTGGCGCTAGGTTCGCGCAGCCCAATTGGGCGTTGGTGGGAATCTGCCACAGGCCACACGCTGGCCTTTACCTTTCCGGGCCTCGTCATCGGTTCGCTCCTGTACAGCCTGCCGTTCGCGATTCAACCCTTCGCGTCTTCCTTTGGAGCGGTCGATCGCCGCTTGCTCCAGGCGTCGGCTTCGCTCGGAGATGGGCCGAGGCAAACTTTCTTTCGCATCATCGTCCCGCTCTCGAAAGGCGGGCTGATCGCGGGATTCGCCCTTAGCTTCGCTCACACACTCGGGGAGTTTGGAGTGGTCCTGATGGTCGGCGGCAACATTCCGGGGGTGACGCGCACGATTTCAATCGACATTTTCGATCAAGTGCAGACCGGCAATTATTCCAGCGCGAACCAGACGGCAATGATTCTTCTTGTCATTTCGTTTGCGGTTTTATCTCTGGTCTATGGCCTGAACCGTCGACCATGGGCGGCGGGACCATGGCGGTAACAGCATGGCGGTAAAAGCACGATCGCAGAGTGCGAAGAGCCCGGATATCCCTGCTGTTCCGGTTTCATCTGACCTCGAAGTCCGCATTCGCAAACGCTATCCGAATCCGGAAGGCACCTTTAGCGTCAACGTCCATTTCAGAGCGCTTGCGGGATTCACCGTGATTTTTGGCGCCTCGGGTGCGGGCAAGACCACGCTACTTGACTGCATCGCCGGGGTCACCAAGCCGGACGAAGGCAGAATTTTTGTGGGCGGAGAGGAGCTTTTCGATTCCGAAAAGAAGCGCAACCTTCCTGCCTGGGAGCGGCGCGTCGGTTACGTGCAACAGGATTTGGCGCTCTTCCCTCATCTGACGGCCGAAGAAAATGTAGCTTATGGTTTGCGGGGGCTCAGCGGCGCAGAAAAAAATTATCGCAGCGGGGAGATCATGTCGCGCTTCCGTATCGATCGCCTGCGAGATCGCAAGCCGTCTCAAATTTCTGGTGGGGAGCGGCAGCGCGTTGCTTTGGCACGCGCCCTGATACTTGAACCGCGCGTTTTGCTGCTGGATGAGCCTTTAGCGGCACTGGACCGCCCTGCGAAATCCTCTCTCGTAAACGACCTGCGCAAATGGAACCAGAACCATCGCATCCCGATTCTTTTCGTCACGCATAACGGCGAGGAGGTGTTTGCCCTCGGAAACGAAGTCATTATTCTCGACTCCGGCAAAATCGCCGCGCAGGGGTTGCCGCACGAAGTCATGCGTGCGCCTCGACTGGAGACGATCGCGCAGCTCTCTGGATTTGAAAATATTTTTGACGCAACCGTCGTCGCTCTGCACGAAACGCGCGGTACCCTGACCTGCCGCCTGGGGAAGAGCGAAGTAGAGTTGGAAACACCTCTGGTTCGTGCGGATACCGGCACGCGTCTCCGCGTCGGCATGCGCGCAGGGGATTTGTTGCTTGCCACGGAGAAGCCGCAAGGGCTTAGTGCGCGGAACATTCTGAGTGGCACGATTCAGAGAATTGAGCAACGAGACGTCATTATTTCCGCCGCGGTCGATTGTGGCGGGGTTGAGTTTGAAGTCCATCTAACGCTCGCGGCGCGTGATTTTCTCAACCTCGCTCCCGGGAAACAAGTTTGGGTCGTAGGGAAGACGCACTCCTGCCACCTGATGGGTATTTAGCACTGCTCGAGCGGAGGGCTGCGGATGTCGCGTTTGCGGTTTACTTCAATCTTTGCCTTTACTTCAGTCTCTGCGATTTACTTCAGTCTTTGCCTTTTACTTCAGTCAGGTCGATTTATTTCGATCAAGGCGATCCACTGGCCGTTGAGCTCTTTGTGGTAAACAATTTGCCCAGCGAGTTGGCGAGCGCTATCCTCCGGGCTTAAGTCCCGATGGTAGCCAAAGAATTTCTGCTTTATCCGCTGCCATGCTTCCCAATCCTCTAATAGAGGATGCGCCGGTTGATACTTCGTAGAAAATACCAGGGCGACATCGAAGCGATTGCGCACCTTAGCAGCCAGCGCGATTTGAGGATCAGAGAAATCTTCGACACGCACGACGGGGAAAGGTCTTGCGACGTAGCCGAGCCAGGGGCGGCTCAGTTCGTCGGACGCAGGCCATGCAGTGAGAACGCGTTCTCCGGCATAACGAAGAGAAAGAAAGCGGCTCGCTTCGACGTGCATCAAGACGTAGTCGCGGTAGGCAAGATTGTCTTCGAGAGAAAATCCATAGGGCGGATTGCTGAAAAGTCCGCCGGTAAAAGCCAATGCTACCGCAGCGATTGCAAGCTTCCAGTATTTGACACGCCGCCAAAGAGTTGAGACGAGTGCGAGCACGACGAGCGGAACCACGGCGAGCATATAGCGGGCCAGTACGGCTCCGCCAACTACGGACATGAAAGCCAGATAAGCAAAGATGACGGCAAGAAATACGGTTTGAATCCAGAACGGGATGCGTGGCCGGGCAACGCTCTCAGACAATAATTTCTGCTGCTGCGCCGGTCGCAGCATGGCTAGTAATCCGGCGAAGGTCAGCAGGTAAAGCCCGAAATACCCAAGCAACTGCCAGAGTCGCATCAGCAGTGCGATGGGAATTCGCGGGGGGCTGAAGGTGGCGGCAACGTTGTAGCGAAAGAATTCTGGATTGCCCAGCAGGAAGCCGGTCTTCAGGTAATGATAGGCATACCAAGACGCGAGCGGAGCAACCGGGAAGAGTAGTACCAACGTATTTCGCCATTGGCCGCCCGGGGGCAAAAACTCCCGCCATTTGCTCGCGTTCAAACGTGAGCGAAAAAATCCAGCTTTGAGCTCCCAAAGGAAAAGGGCCAGTGGCGCGAGAATGGCCGTTTCTTTTGCGAGAGCCGCGAGAGAAAACCAGGCGGCATAGTTCCAGCGCGCGGATCCGTTTTTACGCGAATCGAGGTATGCCGCCAACGCCCAAAAAGTGAACCCAGCGGCTGGTAGGTCAACATGCGCCATCGCACTTTGCGCGAAGTACACGGGATAGAGCGCGACCAACACGATCGTCGCCCAAGCGACCGGCAGGTTAGCCGACAGTCGAGAAAGTCGAAACAATCCGAGGAGCGTGAACGCGGACAGAGCCAACATTGCCGTACGTGTGACGAGAAGCGAATAGCCGAAGACGCGCCAAGCCAGCGCCAGCCAAGCCATTACCAGAGGAGGATGCGCGTTCGACGGCGTTGAGTGCGGGATCAGCGACCCCGTCAGAAACAGATCGCGCGCGGCGGGAATGTAGTAGCCAGCCTCATCCCAGAAATAGGGCAGGCGCAAGAGCGGCGCGTGGAGCAGCATCAAGGCGACAAAAAAAAGGGCGAACAAAAGAAGTTGCTGCGACCAGTCCAGAAGTTGCTGCGGCCGGTGCGCAGGCGACTGTCGCAAAACAGCTTTAGATTTTTTAAGATCAGACTGCGCCGAAGTTCGCGCGTTCATCAGTGGACGGGTCCGCCTGGAGCTTTCGGTTCGAGTTTAATTTCACCGAATGCGTCCTCATAATTGGATACATTCTGCTGTAAGAGGGCCATCAGGGCCTTGGCCTGCTGGGGGCTCAGGTACACCCCCTGAAAGTTTCGCAATTCTACTTGCGTTTCAGAACTTTGCTGCATGGTGCCGAAAACGAGGAAAAAATCCCAGACATTGACCCGGATCTGCACGCTGTTGGAATAGTTCTCGCGATACTCCGCAGTTTGCACGAATTTAACATTCGGTTGGTTCGTCGTATTCATACCTCGCAGTGTAACGCCTGTTGCGATGAGAGGAAAGCGATGTCACGATGCGTCACGGGACGCTGGTTTGGGACGTCAACGCAGGGCATCGTTTCAGTGATCTGATGAGCGATGCTGATGACCCATACTAATGAGTGATCCTGAAAATGCCGTTGCTAAACTTTCCCATTTAGCCGTCGAATTCTTTGCTCAAATTAGAATGAACACTTAATGAGAAACGTCTGATGGCCGAGAATCTTCCGCGCCTTAAACTTGGTGGTAAAACGATCGCTTTCGACGGTCCCGCTGACATCACGAAAGAAACCACGGAGGCGATCGTCAACGCCGCCAACTCTTCGCTGCTGGGCGGCGGAGGCGTCGACGGAGCGATTCACCGCGCAGGGGGCCCGTCGATTCTGCAAGAGTGCCGGCGCATTATAGCGAAGATCGGCAGCCTGCCCCCGGGCAAGGCCGTGATCACGACTGCCGGAAGAATGGCGGCAAAATACGTGATTCATACCGTCGGGCCCGTCTACCGGGGAGGGCGGAGGGGCGAGGCAGAGACGCTTGCTGGTTGTTATCGCGAAGTGATCGCGAAAGCCGATGACCAAGGCATCCGCTCAGTTTCGTTTCCTTCGATCTCTACAGGAGCATATGGCTATCCAGTGAATCGTGCGGCGGAGGTAGCGGTACGAGCGGTGGTCGAGGCGCTTCCGTCATGCACGCACCTTGCAGAAGTTCGTTTCGTTCTGTTCGATCTCGCAACGCGCGAAGCTTATGTTGGGGCTGCGGAAAAATTATCCCAGCAACCGCTTCCGATTTCCATTATCTTCGAATCAGGCCATGCATGAATCAGGCCATGCATGAATCAGGCCATCCGGAATCAGGCCATCCATGAGAAAAAAACTAATTGCGGCAAACTGGAAGATGTACAAAACTCCGGGCCAGGCTCGCGACTTTTTTCGCGACTTTCTGCCAATGGTTGACGGCCATGATCGCGACGAAATTGTAGTCTGCCCGAATTATCTGGCGATTGATGTTGCAATCCAGGCGGCAAAGGGAACGAAGGTTGCCATAGGCGCACAGGATCTGCACTGGGAAAACGAAGGTGCCTTCACGGGCGAAATCTGCACCAGCATGCTCGTGGCGGTCGGAGTCACTGATGTCATCATCGGTCATTCGGAGCGGCGGCAATACTTTGGAGAGACCGATGACACGGTGAATCTAAAACTGAAGTCGGCGCTCTCGGCCGGGTTAACTCCGATCGTCTGTGTAGGCGAGGTTCTGGAGGAACGCGAGGCTGGCCTGACGGAAGATGTATTGCGGCGACAGTGTCTTCGCGCTTTCAACAAAGTTTCGGCGAAAAAGGCGAGCAAGATGGTCGTCGCATACGAGCCCGTATGGGCGATTGGAACGGGAAAGACCGCTACTCCAGAAATGGCGGCTGAGGCGCACGAAATTATTCGTGCCGAAGCAGCAGACTCTTTCGGACAGCCATTTGCCGACCAGATGCGAATCTTATATGGGGGCTCGGTGAAGCCGGAAAATGCGCACGCTCTGATGTCGGAAAAAGAAATCGACGGAGCGCTCGTCGGCGGAGCGTCACTCGATCCAACTTCGTTTGCCGCGATTGTGAAGTACTAGCGCACGCATGCCATTGCTGGCGGCTTGTCGTTTGTCGTTCGTCGTGGGTTCAAGCAATGATTACGATAGAAATTACGAGGCTTCAATGAAATTTGGTGTCATCATCTTTCCCGGATCGAATTGCGATCACGACGCGTTCTGGACCATTCATCACGTGGCTAAGCAGCCCGTCACGTTTTTGTGGCACGACTCGCATGATTTGCAGAATTGCGACGCCATTGTTGTGCCCGGGGGCTTCTCCTTTGGCGATTACCTGCGCACCGGCGCGATCGCAAAGTTCTCGCCGGTGATGGAGTCCGTGCGCGAATTTGCCGCAGGCGGCGGGCTAGTGCTTGGTATCTGCAACGGCTTTCAGATCTTGTGCGAATCGGGCCTGTTGCCCGGAGCCTTAATGCGCAACGTCGGGCTAAAGTACGTTTGCAAGCAGGTACAAGTGAAAGTTGAGAACAATCAGACTCCGTTCACCAATGCCTGCCGGACGGGAGAAGTGCTGACGATTCCGATCGGTCACATGGAAGGAAATTATTTCTGCGACGAAGCGACGCTGGAGGAACTGAAGCGCGACAATCGCATCGTCTTTCGCTATACCAGTGCGAACGGTGAAATCACTGATGAATCGAATCCGAATGGATCGCTCGAGAACATTGCCGGTATCTGCAACGCGGGACGGAACGTGCTGGGAATGATGCCTCACCCGGAACGTGCCGCCGAGCCGGAGTTAGGTGGGGTGGACGGGGTTAAGATTTTTGAGTCGCTGGTCGGGGCTATGGCATTAAAGTGAGCGAGAAATTTGCGCGCGTCGGCCGCGAATATGGACGGGCCGAATACGGGCACATAATGCCCGGATCATAACTGCATTATGACTGCGACCATTACGCATCATGGTCACTAGTAAGCCCAACGCAACAGAGTAGCTCCGGTGGTAAATCCGGCTCCTACGGAGGCCAATAGTACTAAGCTTCCCTTTTTCAACTTGCCTTCCTGCCGCGCAGTTTCCATTGCGAGCGGAATCGTTCCGGCGGTGGTGTTTCCATAGCGCTCAATGTTAACGATCACAGCTTCGGGACGCATTTTAAGACGGTCGGCAGTCGCCGTAATGATGCGCCGATTCGCCTGGTGCGGTATGAAGGCGTCAATTTCGCTGCCTTGAATATTGTTGCGCCGCAGAATTTCTTCGCACAACGCCGCCATCTTGCGCACGGCAAATTTAAAGACCGCGCCTCCATCCTGATGGACGAAGTGCATCTTCTTATCAACCGTTTCGTGCGATGACGGGTTCAGGCTTCCGCCTGCGGGCATAAAAAGAGAGCATCCGCCAGAGCCATCGACTTCGTGCATAAAGTCGATCAGGCCAACCGAGTCGTCATCGGTGGGCTCCAATAAAACTGCGCCTGCTCCATCGCCAAAAATGACGCAGGTGGCGCGATCGGTGTAGTCGATGATCGAGGACATGACATCGGCGCCGATGACGAGCACTTTCTTGTGTGATCCGGTGGCCACAAATTGAGCCCCCGCCTGCAAAGCATAGACAAAGGCGGAACAGGCGGCGGAAAGATCAAATCCCCAAACATTTTTCGCGCCGAGCTTGTCTTGCACGAGGCATGCGGTCGAAGGAAAAAACATGTCTGGAGTTACGGTGCCAACAATGATGGCATCGAGATCGCTTGCCTCGATTCCGCGCTCGGCAAGCGCCTTTTTCGCAGCCTCGACCGCGAGATCGCTGGTGGCGACGCCTTTGTCGACGATGTGGCGCTCGCGAATACCGACGCGCTCCATGATCCACTGGTCGTTCGTGTCGACCATTTTTTCGAGATCCGCGTTGGTAAGAAGGCGCGGTGGTACGTAGGTGCCAAGAGCGCTGATTTTAACGCGCTGAAGCTGCTTCAATTGGAACTCCTAAAACTGCAAAGTGACTTGAGAACGAAAACAACGACGTGAAACGAAACAGGTCGCGGGTGGATCATTTATTTTGAACGACCCAGGGAAGAATGTCTAACGGGGTGGTTGCACGCGCTGAACGAGGAAGAAGGTTAGGTCCGGGTCACTGAGGTCAAGGTCACTCAGATCGCTCCTTCGATCAAGCTCACTTCATGCGAGCAGCCAGGTCGCCTAACAGCGGTACTCCGAAGCGCTCGCCCTGCCAGGCTTTGAGCGAGAGAACAAACCACAAAAACAACATTGCCAGCGTCGCGAGTATCCCGAACACCAGCAAAGCCATGGCGGCGGCGATATTTGAAAGGAAGAGCGCCCCTCCGGTCAGGGCCAGGAATACGATCCAGAGAAAAATGCTTTGCCACGCATGAAAGCGGACGAAAAGATGCCTGCGATAGGTCGGCAATAGCAGCACAACCGCAGCGGGGAGCAGCGGCAGATATCCGGCCGCCGCCACCGCTCGTTCGAGAGGTGGCACCGGAGTCATCGACCAACCGCAGGCCGGGCAAAACGCCGTCTTGGCGCTCATCGGCGTCTCGCAATGCGGGCAATGTATGTCCTCTTCCGGCAAACTTGACGGAATGCTTGCGGTGTTTTCAACGGGCTTAATCGATTCGCCGGCCATTTTTATTGTTATTGCTCGTGCTCTTGCTTCAGCACACTCCGCAAATACCGTAAATCTGGAAAGTGTGACGGGTGGTCTGGTACCGGTGGGCACGTCCGATGTGCTGTTCGATCTCTCCCACCTTTTCTGAAAAGAATTCTACCGAGGTACCGCATTCCGTACAAACCCTATGGTGGTGGCTGCGACGATTGTACTGGTGCTCATACCGGGCGATCCCGTCGTGGAAGGCGACTTCGCTGGCCAGGCCGCAACCAGCAAGTAATTTCAAGGTGCGATAAACCGTGGTAAAGCCGATGCGCGGATCGCGCGTTTTGACTAAACGGTGCAATTCATCGATCGACAGATGTTCGCGAGTCTCGAGAAAGGTTTGCAGAATAGCAGTGCGCTTCCGGTCTGCTTTAGACTAACGCGCTTCAAGTGCTGGTGAAAAATGCCTTCCGCCTCGCGAAGGTTCTCGATCGAGATCGTCGGCTGGTCATCGATTCGATTCTGCAGCATGAAAGGCTACTCAATTTTGTATCAACCAAAAACTAATGACATCATAAAGCGCAATATCGGGTTATGCCAATGATCCCGGGCGGCAGGTCGACAGCGACGGCAAAGATGGCAGTGCGCAGTCGCGAATGGAGCCAAGTTGTCAGCTTTGGCGTTGTGAGGCTGGCGGCGTGCCCATACAATCTGTCGGTAATGGCCAGTGCCGCTCTGCCGCCTACTTCTTCGTTCTTTAATCATCGTCGCTTTGGCCGTCGTGGTGACGGTCGCGGTCATACCGCGCTGCGCATTCTCTCCTACATCGCCTGGGCTCTGGTGTTGCTCACGCTGGGGGCCATGGCATGGCTTTATTTCTTGGCTCGATCCGCTTTGCCGCAGTTGGATGGCACTGTAGCGGTACCGGGCATCGGGGCCAAGGTGTCGGTGACGCGGGACATGCAGGGCACGCCAACGATCGAGGCGGGCTCGCTTGACGATTTATTTTTTGCTCAGGGTTACGTGACCGCCCAAGACCGGCTATGGCAAATGGATATCATGCGCCGAGCGGCGGCTGGAGAGCTTTCAGAAATCATCGGCTCGGATACGCTTGAGCTCGACCGCGCGCAGAGGATCCTGGGAATTCAGGCTGCGGCTCGGTCGGCGGAAAAAAATATTTCGCCGCGGGATCGCGAATATTTTGACGCCTACAGTCGCGGCGTTAATGCGTTCATGGAATCGCATCGCGACCACCTCTCGCTCGAGTTTCGGGTGTTGCAATATCAACCGCGCCCCTGGACCGTCACCGATTCCCTGCTTGTCGGCGCGCGCATGGTGCAGGATCTCAATCACTCCATCAAGCCAGCCGCCCTTACCCGGGAGAAAATTCTCGCGAAACTTGGTCCGGAGCTAACGGCGGACCTCTATGTGAATGCTTCATGGCGCGATCGCCCGCCAGGCGGGTCGCGGCGAATGGACGCGCAACCTTCAGCGCGGCGTGGACGGCAAAGCCGTGGAGGCGAGCAGGAAGAAAACGGCGAGGATATAGACGAGGAGGGGCGGGGGGGCAGGATCGCATCCCGGGTGCCAACGAGCGAGCGACTCTTTAATTTTATTGCAGCGTCGTCGAGCTCTTTTTCGTCGAAGCAGTCTCCGTTCAGCCAGGCTGCGTTCAGCCAGCAAGAGGAAGAACTCTTTCGCCCGGGCTCGAATAACTGGGTTGTATCGGGGCAGCACACGGTCACGGGCAAGCCGTTGCTCTCGAATGATATGCATCTCGATCATCAGATGCCGAACCTTTGGTACACCGCGCATCTCAAAACTACCGGCGGAGAATTTGACGCGGTGGGAGTAACCCTCCCCGGAATTCCGTTCGTAATCGTTGGACACAACCAGCGGATCGGCTGGGGATTCACGAATGTCGGTCCAACGGTTGAAGATGATTACATTGAAGAATTCAATGCGCAGGGTCAATACAAAGCTCCAGCAGGATGGCTTGATCCGGAACATCGGCAGGAGACGATCCACGTCAAAGGCAGGCCAGACGTCGTATTGGACGTAATTTCTACGCGGCACGGGCCCATTGTTTCCGAGATCCTTCCCGGCGAGACCCGCAAGATCGCGTTGCGCTGGACTTTGCAAGACGGCATGGGGCTGATGTTTTTCGACGTCAACACGGCGCATGACTGGAACGAGTTCCGCAAGGCATTTTCAAATTTCGCTGCTCCTGGCCAAAATGTGATGTACGCGGACGTTGACGGCCACATCGGCTATCAGGCTACGGGGCGCGTGCCGGTACGCGCCGAAGGCGATGGCAGCTTGCCGGTCAATGGAAGCGATGACGCTCATGAATGGAAAGGCTGGATTCCCTTTGACGAGATGCCACGCGTCTACGACCCGCCATCCGGCATTCTGGCGAGCGCCAATGGCCGCATTACGCCTGACGGTTACAAATACTCCATCAGCACGGAGTGGGAAGCGCCGTGGAGAACGGATCGCATTTATCGGGTGCTCGAATCGGGCAAGAAATTCTCGCCCGCGGATATGCTCTCGCTGCAGATGGACATCTTCTCAACTTATGACCGTTTCTGCGCCGACAAATTTTTCTATGCCGTGGACCATGCGGCGAACGCCTCCGCGCGCGCAAAAACTGCTGCAGATATTCTGCGCGACTGGGATGGACGCATGTCCGAGGATTCTGCAGGCGCTACGATCGAGACGAAGGCCCGTCAGGAGCTGGTGCGGCTGCTGCTGGAGCCGAAGCTAGGCGCGATATCTTCCTCGCGGGATGGCCGCAAGGGTGCGGGCGACAACAGTGATGGCGAACTTAACTGGAAGAGTTATCGCTGGGCGATGTCGTCGGTGTGGCTCGAGAACGTGCTTGTTAAGCAGCCGCCACGTTGGCTGCCGGCGGGCTACGTGGGCTATGACGCTTTGCTGACAGCGGCGATCGAGAACGTCGTTACGCAGAGCTCGGTTAAGCAAACTTCCGGCAAGCCAAGCTCTTCGCCAGATGGCGCTTCAAAAGGTGAATCGGCAGCGCCGGCAGATCTCAATCAATGGAAATGGGGACGTAACTATCACGTCGAAATCGATCACCCGGTGCTTGGCCAGTTGCCGCTAGTTGGGCGTTATACGGCTCCGGGAAAGCACCCGCTGAGCGGAAGCAATTTGACCGTGAAAGCAGTGGGAAGGAATTTTGGATCTTCCGAGAGGTTAACGTGGAATTTCGCGAACTTCGACGAAAGCACTCTCAACCTGGTAACGGGAGAGAGCGGAATCCTGCTCAGCGCGCATTACCTTGATCAATGGAAGGCCTGGTACGAGGGCTCAACCTTCGGGCTTCCGTTTAGTGCCGCGGCAGTCGAACAGCAGCGAGCTCATCAGTTGACGCTTCAACCATTAACGCAACGATGACGCTTCAACCAAAAACGCTTCAGCCAAAGTGAGATCGATTAGAAGTCGATCAATTTCACGTCGTAGAACTGCCCAACCAGATTGACGATCTGGACGGTTGTCTGCAGCGCGGCGGTAGCGGTGTTGTAAATTTTGAGCGATCCGCCTTGAATCACATAAACTACGGGCCGTTTCGATAAGGGTTGCAGACCGGTGACATCTCCATTCGCGGGCGGGATTACAACCGCTCCCGTCAACGTGCTGTAGATGGACAGACAGCCACGCGTCTCTGCGCCAGTCGGCGCGGGCACGGGCGGAGTAATTTCGGTGCAAGTGCGGGCTCCGATAAAGAGTTGACCATTCGCACCGAGAGCGATTCGATTGTGATATCCGTCAGTGATGATGATGGGCGATGAATTCATCACGGTCATGCTGTTCAGATCGACGGCGGTCAAAACACCGCAAGATGTTGCCGCGGTGGTCTCTCCAGTACATGGGGAGGCTGGCGCGGGCGTTCCGGCGACATACATGGTGGAGTTGTTGACGAGCGCTACGGTTGCGGCGGGGAGTGGAAGGGCGGCGCCAACGACGTTCGTCGTCAAATTAAACTGCTGTACGCTCGCCTGCACTCCTCCACACTCAGCGCCGCAATTTACGATGTAGGCGGTGATGTTGTCGCTGCTGAAGAAGGCGGCCACCGGGCGATCAAAGCCTCCAACATAGGTGACGGACGTGCCAATTCCGATTTGCGACGGGGTAATCAACGCGATGGAATCCGAATTATCACTAAAGCCAAAAAGGCGATCGCCGAGGTTATCCATCGCCAGATAATGGACTGCCGGGACTTCCGCCTGTCCTGTAACTCCGGTGCTCAGCGCGAC
>JANYKL010000172.1 GCA_025361625.1 Acidobacteriaceae bacterium | reverse complement strand
TGAGGTTTTCACAACGAGAAGGCAGCCCGTTTTTGAGTAGCTACCCTCGTGAACGGTATCAGGCTGCGATAGACAGAAATCGCCCTCTTGAAGTTCAATTCCTTCGACTTGCAGGTGACCCTGGAGCACGTACACTTCCTCGACCCTTTGGTGCCGGTGGGCAGGATAGGTGGCGCCCGGTTCCATACGCACAATCGTGGTGGTCATGTCGTGCGCTTTGTCATCAAACAGGACCTTGACCGAAAGGCCGGGCAAAGGCGAGGTCCACTCCATTTGAGACGTTCTCAGGACGATCAAGCCGGCTTCGTCGAATATCACCGGACACTGGGGAGGCGATGGCGACGGAGATTTTTTTCGAATACTTTCAAACAGCCGTTCGCGCAGAGAGGTTGGCGGGGTGACAGCGTTCGTCTCCGTCCATCGCGCTAGTAAATCTCCGTAGCGACCAATTTCAAATTCGCAAACGGCACAGCCTTGCGCGAGATGCTCTTCCATCGACGTCCGCTCTGATTCAGACAAAATGCCAAGCGCGTACAGGGACGTACTATTCGCGATTTCGTCGGTGAGATGGGAGTGAAAGGGCATAACCTATTTACGTTTCGGTCCTGGCATCGGATCAATCGTTAGAGCCGATTTCGATGTTTCCGGATTTAATGTTTTGCGCAAGAACTCCAGGGCCATCCGGATCCTGGACTTCACAGTACCCAGAGGCTCGCCGGTTTTTAAACTGATTTCCGAGTGGCTTAGACCAGAGAAATACGCCAGTCCTAAGGCAACGCGCTGCGGAACCGGCATGGAAGGCAAAGCGGCCGCCAGCCGGGTTACGGCTTCGGACAATTCCGCCTCTCTGTGGGAGTTACCATCCACTCCCGAGTCGGCCTCCAGACCGCACTCTCTATTTTTTCGTCGAAGGCTATCGATCGCTCGATGACGGGTTATGACCGCGAGCCAGCCTGCCAGGCCTCCGCGTTCGACGTTATAAGATTTCGCATTTCGCCAAACGTGAAGAAAGACTTCCTGGGCAACATCCTCAGCTTCATGCTTTTGCTTTAGAACATGGAGAGCAACGCTGTAGACGAGGCGCGAATAGCGATCGTAAAGAAGGAGCATAGCTCCCTCTTCCCCGGCCGCGACACGATCCATCGTAAGCTTGTCCCAGAGAGCATCGGAATGAGGCCTGAGTGGATCCGCGCGTCGGGGTTTTTCCTGCGCTTCGTTGTGCCACTGGGGATTCGCAGCCACTGAGCCTCGGGAGACAGATTTATCCGGTAACGCTAAAGCGAGTGGTTGCGGAGATTCAACCAACTATAAGATGACGTTTTTATAATTTGCGTTGCAAACGGTTACAAGTTTTACTTCAAGTAAGACCTTTAGAAAGGCTTACGGGATTCGATCCTTCTCCGCTTCGAGTAACCCATCACACAAATCTATGCAGCTGCCCTTACACACTGCTTCCAGTGTTCGGGCTTACGTATGGTGAGTACTTCACCCGACTTGCTCCAACAGATGCCTGCGAATGACCTCAAGGTGGAATGCCGGGGAGCCCAGAGTTCTGTGCATCTGTTTTATGCTGCTACGTTTTTACCTCGGTGTGACTCTCGTCCGCCGCGATGATAACTTCGACTTCAGCACCCTCCTTCAATCGAACCTCGTTACCGTTTTGATCGGTGAGGGTATTTTCAATCCGTATTTCGCGATACAGATCGTCAGCCTCTGCGACGGCAATCTGAGCCTTTTCGGGTAAAAGCGGGTTGCTTGGCTTGATAATCTTTTCCACCACCGCTGGCATTGTTCTATTGGCTTGCTTAGAGCGATCGGCCATTTTTATCCTTCCTAATTCTTCACCGCAGCGAGGAACTCGGCGGACAGTTTTCGAATTTCTTCATAAATACGTTTTGGAAAAATCACTAGGACAGTAAACTGGGGCGAGAATTAAAAACCTACAGCCGATCCCGTAAAGCTAACACTTTTTTAACTACGGTCTTTACGGAGTGAACTTTATGGCACCGCGCCCCGACGACATCGTGGTGTCACGGGGGAATGGCTTCAATTGCCGGTGCCACCAAACATACCAGCTTTTTTATTCAAAAATAGGGGGAGGACCTTAGTGTCTCCCACCTTTCAAAGTCTGTGCTTTGATATTATCTACCTCTTCACTGTTTTCGCCACAGAGCGGTTATGCACGACCCCACGATTCAAAGCCTGCAAGATGAACTCGGTCGGCTCATGCTAGAGCAAATCGATAGTTTGCGAGGCGCCACCTTTATTGGACGCAGTAAAGAGGAATTGCAACGAACAGAAGCACGCCTCAAACGAATCCGCGAACTGTCGGCTGATTTATTGGCTGCTTTGAAAAGGGAGCAGTCGCAGTCCTAGACTGGTGCGGAGCCCGGCGGCCATTCGACCACACGATTCAGTGAAGGACATTTTTCTCCACACAAAAATTTTTCGTCATTGCTTTCACTGGGTCTACAGTGTCGGATCTATTGCACCACCTACTGGTGGATTTGGAATAATCAGCGCGTGCCGACCTCGACCGGAGCTCGTAATGATGATCTCTGTATTCGCATCCGGAAACTTTGCGCCAAGCAGTTTGAGAGTTCCGAGGAATCCGAACTGCACGAGTTGTTAAAGGAACTTCAGGATGCGATTAAACACCATGTGCAGATGGCCAAGCGTCTCTATCGGCAAAGCAATCCGCAATCAATCAACGCGATCCAGAAAGATTTGGCAACACGGGGTGAGAAAGCGAGCAACGGCCTCAGTGGCTGCCTGCACTCTTCTCCAGATTGATCCTTTGTCGTGACCCATTTCGAAAGTTTAGCTGTTATCCTGCCTGGCATGAATACAGATATGATTATTGCCGAACTGAAAGCAGAGGTTACCAAACTCGAGTTGGCCATCGCCGCGCTCGAGAGCGTCGGAGGCAACTCCCGCCCGAGAACGGGCCGTATCCGTACAACGAACTCTGCTTCTACAGCCGCGCCCCGTCGGAAAATGTCTGCCGCAGGACGAGCGAGGATCGCAGCAGCACAGAGGGCGAGGTGGGCTAGGGTCCGATCTGAAGCAAGGAAATTCAGGGTAAGGCAGTCTTAACGGCAGACGAATCGAAATCGCCATAGTACCCCCCCCTCTACGGGCTTATTTAGGCTCGCCGCACCCATGGTAAAACGCACCGTTGTCCACTCTGACGGCCTTGAATAATGATTCCGGAGAATGACTCCTTTCCCACCATACAACTCCATCATCAACAGTGAATCCTTGCGAATTTCCCCGTACTTGCATCTTCTTTGCGTGTGCGATAGCGCATTTAACTGAACTGTCGAAAACGCCGTCATAGTGGCCGAAGTCAAGTGTGAATGTTGCGATTCTTGATCTTGTTCCCTTATCTCTGAACCCTTACACCGGGCTGCTTGATACTCTGAGCGGGAGGGCGAGCCGGCAAGGGTTTCGCCGGCATCAGGGGCAGGAGGAATGCGGACTGTCTCTGGAACTTCTCGGTGTCTCACTGCCCTATTGGGCAAGTGATCTTTGCCAGACGACTAGCTAGGATCTACGCGGTGAGTGGTAAATCGCCAACGCACTCATCTTGTGCAGGTCGGTGACGCAGTCGATGCGTGCATACGTACGGCTGGTAGGCCTTCCTGTGTTCTGGAAAAGTTGGGGAAAGCTTGAGGAGGTCGTGCGCAGCGGCAAGCCCGCAGTGAGCGACATTTTCGCATATTTTGAAGAGCATCCCCTAGAGACGGAAATCTTCGACGCGCGCGCCACGGGGTAACAGTACTGCCATGACTGATGTTACCTTGCGCCGTTGGCCGTTATAACCAATCCTAAGGACTGTAAGTAATCGAAGCCACGTTCTGGTGTTTGCTCAATGTACGAAGCCTATCCCACCGGCGTGATCCGACTTTCGGACGTCGTCTCAGCGCTGTCACTTGCCCTCGATCTAACGGAAGGCCAGCCTATGGGCCATGCCGTCCGGAGCTGCCTCATCGGGATGCGTATTGCCGAGCATCTGCAACTTTCTGGCGAGGAGCGTTCCGATCTCTACTATGCCTTGCTGTTAAAAGACGCGGGCTGCAGCACCAACGCCTCGCGCATGTCTCATATACTTGGCTCTGACGATATTCAAGCGAAGCGGGAAGTAAAGTTTGAAGACTGGACGAAGCCCTCTGTCTCTGGTCTGCGTTATCTAATGCGCAACATCCTTCCCGGCCACTCCGTGCCGAAGAAGCTGCTGCGCGCGGTAATAGTGGGGATCAATCAATCGCGCAACAATGCGGAAATGATCGGCGCGCGTTGTGAGCGAGGGGCCACCATTGCCCTCAAGATCGGGATGAGCGAGCTGACTTCGCAGGCGATTCATTCGCTCGATGAACATTGGGATGGTGGAGGCTATCCGGACCACCTTCGCGGAGAAGAAATACCTCTGCTCTCACGAATCATGAACGTCAGCCAAACCGTCGAGGCGTTCGCCTCGGCCCGAGGCCCTGGGGCTGGGGTGGCGGCCGCACAGGAGCGCAGCGGCTCTTGGTTTGATCCTGAGCTCGCACGAATTGTGGAAGAGCTGGGATGCGAGGAATCGTTATGGCAGACGATGATGTCACCCGGACTTCGCGATCATGTTCTTGCGATGGAGCCGGGTGCGGCGATTGCGGCTTCCAAAGAGCGCATTGACAGTATCTGCAACGCATTTGCCGAAGTGATCGACGCCAAATCTCCTTACACTTATCACCACTCGATCGGCGTTGCTAAGGCTGCAACGGAAATCGCAGAAGGTTTGGGGCTTGACCCCGTCACCGTCAACCTGGTGCGCAGAGCGGCATTGCTTCACGACATCGGGAAACTGAGCGTGTCCAACACAATTCTGGAAAAACCCGGCAAGCTAGACGAGAACGAGTGGCGGGTGATGAAGGCGCATCCCGTCTACACCCGTGCAATTGTGCGGCTAATCTCTGGCTTCCAGCATCTCGCTTTCGTCGCGGGCGCGCATCACGAGCGGCTGGATGGCAGAGGCTATCCGGACAATCTCACCTCGGCAGAATTACCTCTAACCGCGCGAATTTTGTGCGTGGCTGATATTTATCAGGCACTCACCGAAGACCGGCCATACCGCAAAAGTCTTTCTGACGAAGTAGTCTTCAAAATGATGGATGAGGATGTGGATACACGAATCGACGGCGATTGTCTTCAATCGCTGAAACAGAGACATGAAATCCCATCCTCAGCGAACGCGCTGTCAGCCAAGGCTTGAGCAACCTTCGCTCATTGCTCTCACTCCTCATACGCCGGCTTTCTATTTAAGTTATGCTCAGCATCAAAGCATTCGCAGCGGCAGTACGAGTTACTAGTCAAACGTCCTATTGGATGGGTGACTCGCCCACCCGGCTTGAAAATCAATAACGATCCTAACGGATAAATAAGACTTAAATAGGCAGACTCAAACGAGAACGAGGCCGAGCACAGGAATCGGGCTAACTGCGTTCCTTCCCCAAAAGACGCAGTTAAAGGCTGGAGGCCCGGCCACGCGGTGCCCCCACATCATGAGCGCAATGGATTCCAAAGTCAACATAATTCTCTCGCCTTTGTACTGTTGTTTGCATTGGGGGTGGCCATGGAGTTGACTTCTATGCAAGGCCGCGAAACTGGGCAAGATAGTGAACCTGTGATGAGGCTAGTGGAGATCTCTGCTGGCTACTGGTTGCCACGAGCCTTGCCATGTAGTGGCAGATCTCGGGGTTGCAGACGCACTCGATGAGGAACCCCGTTCGGCCGATTACCTTGCTGCGGAAGTAGGGGCTAATGCCGATGCTCTGGACCGGGTGCTGCGACTGCTCGCGTCGCAAGGCCGTCGGAGTGAGGGTGATACGTGCACAATGTGCTCTCTCTTGCATAACGCAGTGAACCTAGCGTCGGTCGGATGGATCGATCTTTGTGCAAACCCTCGACTGCGGTCTCGAGGTGTCACCGACTCTCAACACGGAACACCGACTAGCCCAAGTCCGAACTCGCGTACACATTTCTGGTAATTGATGCGGGTTCCCTTACCGGGTAACGTAAGGTCTGCCCTTGATCCAGGCCAAATCCTGAGACTTCGTACGGTTTTGTTCTACCCAGGAGTGCTTATGCCCTTTCTGAGCATTTCAACGGCTTTCCCTAATCTCTCCAGTCGTGTTTCTTCCTTCTTGGCGTCGGTAATCCAGCGGCAGTACTCCTTGCGGTGGGTGTAACTCAGTTTTTCAAAAACCGGAAGCAAACCTTCTTTCTTGATCAACTTTTCAAGTTGCGCAGGCACGTCGACGGTTCTTATCTCTTCATCTTTCCAAACAACGACTTCAATGATATCGCCTGGGCCCTTCCCAGTTTGCTCACGTATCGCTTTAGGTATTGATTTCGCTACTCTGAACTGGCTCCGCTTTGATCATCACATTTGGCCCCACCCTAACCGATAGATCGGCCTACCCTGTCTGCGAAGCGAACGGGGAGGGCGATGGACAGGAGACGCAAGGTGGAGCTATTCGAAGAGATC